>SLGQ01000275.1 GCA_007136595.1 Candidatus Sumerlaeota bacterium
CAGTTTGTTTCGTAGGAATGTTCTTCTGATCGGTGCCTTTGAAAAGGATTCGGGCAAAACTTCTCTGTGTGAAAAGATAATATCTGAATTTAAGGAAATCGGGATATATGCTGTAAAAATAACGGTTGCCCGCAGTGATGAGCAGATAGAAAGATATTCAATAACTGAAGAAACTGTGGGCGACCCGAAGAAGGATACGGGAAGACTTAAATTGGCAGGGGCTCAAAAAGTTCTATGGTTGAGATGCAATTCTTTTTCAGCAAAAAAAGCGATAACTGAACTTTTTGATATGATCCCTGAGGATGTTATGGTTCTTTGTGAATCAAATACGGCAAGAAAATATCTGGAACCGGCTCTTTTCATAATGGTAAGAAGAGATGTTGCAGGCAGTCCTAAAGAAACGGCAAGGGCAGTTGAGAAACATGCAGATATTATAACAATATCAAGTGTCGTTAATGATGAAATCATCTATACCCCTGATGTTACAAAACTTTTATTCGTGGAGGAGGGAACTTGGAAAAACTCCTCTTTTTAATAATTTTTATTCAGGCAATGCTATTTTCCGGTTGCAGGGACAGGTCTGTAACAGATATCACAGTTTTTCATGCGGGTTCTCTTTCAAAACCTTTTAAAGATATAAAGGATGCTTTTGAAAAGGAAAATCGGGGCGTCAGGGTTCTTCTTGAGGCGGCAGGAAGCAGAGCGAGTGCAAGAAAAATAACAGACCTGAAACGGAATGCAGATGTAATGGCAAGTGCTGATGAACTGGTAATAAGAACTCTTCTTATGCCCGAATACGCAGAGTGGGCGATAAAATTTGTAACAAATGAAATGGTTCTCATATTCAGTGAAAGATCAAAATACCGCAAAGAGATAACAAAAGAGAACTGGTTTGAAATTCTGCTTCGTGACGGTGTGAACTACGGCCACTCTGAGCCGGAGCTTGACCCTTGCGGATACCGCACCCTCCTTGTCTGGCAACTTGCAGAAATATACTATAATGAAAAAGGTCTTTATGAAAAACTTGATGCAAAAAGACCACAAAAACATATCCGGCCCAAAGAAACCGATCTTTTATCCCTTGTTGAATTCGG
Organism: Candidatus Sumerlaeota bacterium; assembly: GCA_007136595.1. Classification (GTDB taxonomy): domain Bacteria; phylum UBP6; class UBA1177; order UBA1177; family UBA1177; genus SLGQ01. Next base: position 1,095 of record SLGQ01000275.1, read on the forward strand.
TGAGCTTGATTTCGTCTTTATGTACCGTTCTGTTGCCAAACAGCATGGCTTTGAGTTCATTGAACTGCCTAAAGAGATAAATCTCGGTTCTGCCAACCACAGCGAATTTTACAGGAATGCAACTGTAACCCTTTCAGGAAGAACACCGCACGATAAGATCGAAATAACCGGAGAACCGATGATATATGGAATAACTGTCCCCAAAAACGGACTGCAAAAAGAGTGGGGGATAAAGCTGGTTGAATTCATCCTTTCTCCGGCAGGGCGGAAAATAATGGCAGATAACGGACATCCTGTCATATATCCGGCTGAATCTTCAGATTTTGATAAGCTCCCTGAAAAACTTAAAAAACTGAGCGTGGAAAAGTCACGATGAAAAATATATTCGTTGTTCTGGGTGCAGTCATAGTCTTTTTCATCCTCTTTCCACTTGTCGGAATGTTCTTTTCTGTATCGCCGCAAGAGCTTTTTGAAGCTGCATTTGACGCTGAAGTGACAAGCTCGATATTCCTTACATTGAGAGCATCTTTATGGGCTACTATCGCCGCAATAATACTTGGACTTCCTTTGGCATGGGTTTTGGTAAGGCTTGATTTTAAAGGGAAAAAGCTGATAGAAGGAATAATTGACATACCTGTAATAATTCCTCATACCGCAGCAGGTATCGCACTCCTTTCGGTATGGGGCAGACACTCTTTTTTCGGAAGAACGACAGGAATATCCATTATCGGAACCGAAATCGCAATATCTGTCGCAATGTTTTTTGTCTCAGTCCCTTTTCTGATAAACAGCCTGAAAAGCGGTCTGAAGCTTATTGACCCTAAATATGAAAAAGTTGCCTGCACACTTGGAGCAACACCTTTCAAAGCATTTATGACAGTAACTCTCCCGATGCTCAAAAGACATCTGTTAAGCGGATCAATAATGATGTGGGCAAGGGGGATTTCTGAATTCGGTGCGGTAGTTGTCCTTGCATACCACCCGATGATCGCTCCCGTTTTAATATATGACAGGTACGAATCATTCGGACTCAGTCACGCAAAACCTGTAGCTGTTTTGCTTATTTCAGTCTGTCTTCTTATTTTTACCGTTTTGAGAATTATTGGTGAAAGGAGCAGATATGATTAAACTTTCAGGAATATCAAAAAACTATGAAAACTTCAGCCTGAAAGATATATCACTTGAAATTCAAAAAGGTGAATATCTTGTGATACTTGGTCCAAGCGGAAGTGGAAAAACACTTCTTCTTGAAATAACGGCATCCCTTGAAAAACCTCACGCAGGCACGGTAGAAGGGGTGGACAGTTCAAAAATCGGTTTTATCTATCAGGATCTTATGCTGTTTCCACATCTTTCTGTTTTTGACAACATTGCTTACGGCTTAAAAATGAGGGGAATGGAAACTTCGAAAATCAGAGAAAAAGTTCTTCGATGCTCAAAAGATCTCAATATTGAGGCTCTTCTTGACAGGTCGGTAAAAACATTGAGCGGAGGAGAAAAACAGAGAGTTGCAATTGCCAGAGCAATAGTTTTTGAGCCTGAACTACTCTTGATCGATGAGCCGACCGCCTCTCTTGATCAGAAAAGGAAAAGTGAAATACACCGCATTTTCAGGAAAATTCACAAAAAAACCAATGCCACAGTAATACATGTTACTCATGATTTTAATGAGGCGTTGTCTGTTGCAGATAAAATAGCTGTTCTGAATAACGGTAAATTGGTGCAGTACGGGTATCCGGAAGAGATATTCAATACCCCTGCAGACAGCTTCGTTGCAGATTTCGTAGGTTACAGAAATGTTTATTCAGGGAGAATAGAAGAGAACTGTTTTATCAGTGGAAATATCAAAATATATCTCGAATCGGAAAATATGGAAAAAGCCTATATAGCTATAAAAGCTGAAGATACTATTGTTTCTCTGGATCGTATTGACAGTTCTGCAAAAAACTCTTTTGAGGGTGTGATCACTGATGTTGAGAAGAAGCTCAATGGATATACGGTTGTTGTCAATGCAGGATTTGAGATCCATTGTGCAATAACCGCTTCTTCTTTTGAAAATATGGAACTGAGTTCCGGCATGAAAGTTTTTATAACATTTAAAAGCAGTGCCGTAATGGTTTTTTGTCACTGAAAAGTGTATGATGGAGAATTAAACTTTGATTGACAGATTTGATAGAAAAATAAACTACTTAAGAGTTTCAGTTACAGACCGCTGTAACTTGAGATGTTTTTACTGCATGCCCGAACAAGGAGTTGATCTCCTGAAACATGAAGACATCCTTTCTTTTGACGAAATAACGGAAGTTATTAAAATCGCTGTGGAACTTGGATTTGAAAAGATAAGGCTGACAGGAGGCGAGCCACTTGTAAGAAAAGACATAACGGAACTTGTGAAAATGATATCCGGTATCAAAGGAATAAAAGATTTTGGTCTTACAACCAACGGAATTCTTTTGAAAAGATTTGCCGCTGACCTTAAAAATGCGGGGCTTCACAGGCTTAACATAAGTCTTGACACGACAGACCCTGAAGAATACCGTAAAATTACCCGTTGCGGGGAGCTTAAAGATCTCTTTGAAGGGATAGAAGCCGCCGTAAAAGCAGGATTTAGAGAGATAAAAATAAATACGGTAATAGATTCTTCTTCTGATGAAGAAAATGCTCAAAAAGCAGCAAAATTTGCTGATGATAACGGTTTTAAAATAAGATTTATCAGAAAAATGAACCTTGAAAAAGGAACTTTCTGGAATGTAATAGGGGGAGATGGAGGAAAATGTTCCATTTGCAACAGGCTTAGAGTTTCTTCAGATGGAATGGTCTCTCCCTGCCTTTTCAGTGACGAAGGCTTTAATGTGAGAGAGATCGGAGTAAAAGAGGCATTTATTCAGGCGATAAATTCAAAGCCTGAAAAAGGTGTCATGAGCCGGACACATAAATTTTATAACATAGGAGGATAACTTGCCAAAAAACAAACTGACCCATGTTGACAGCAGTGGTAAAGCAAAAATGGTAGATGTTTCTGTAAAGCCCGACCAGATAAGGACGGCAGTTGCGGAAGGTTTCATATCCTTAAAACCTGAAACAGTTGAAATGATAAGAAAAAACCTGATGAAAAAAGGGGATGTTCTTACCGTTGCTCAAATTGCAGGAATTCAAGCGGCAAAAAAAACATCTGACATCATACCGCTTTGCCATCCGCTTGCTATAACGGATATCAATGTCGATATGGAAATTGCGGACAAAGGTGTAAAAGCTGTTTCAACAGTCAAATGTGTCGGAAAAACAGGAATTGAAATGGAGGCTCTTGCCGCAGTAAGCGGAGCACTTCTGGGTGTTTATGATATGTGTAAAGCTGTTGATAAAACGATGGTCATAAAAGAAGTTAAACTTGTCAGCAAAAAGAAGGAAGATATGTAAAATGGGAAGAATAAGATCAATAAATATATCTGAAAAAAAAGGAACGGAAAAAAAGGAGATAACTTCCTGTAAGGTAACTTCCGAAGGTCTTGAAAATGATGCACATGCCGGTTCCTGGCATAGACAGGTAAGCATATTGGGAGCAGAGGCAATTGATAATTTTGCAAAAGAAACAGGAATAGATATTGCTCCCGGTGCATTTGGAGAAAATCTGGTCGTTGAAGGGATCGATATGTCAAAAGTGTCACTTCTTGACAGATTCATTATTGGTGAAGTTGAACTGGAAGTTACACAGATCGGGAAAAAGTGTCATGGTGAAGCATGTTCAATATTCAAAAGAACAGGCGAGTGCATAATGCCTAAAGTAGGTCTTTTTGCAAGAGTCCTCAAAGAAGGTGTCATCCACAAAGATCAGGAAGTGGAAATTATCTTTAAAAACTTATAAAAATTCCTTGACAGCAAGATAAAAGATATTATTATGGACAATGATGTCCGAATTATGCGGTTTGGTTTTTTGTGTCATTTTTCAGGAGGTAAAGATGGAGTGCAGGGATGGTAATTTGGTTTCTTTTGTTGAAGGAACCGTTGAAAAGTATGGGAAGGGACGGGAAAACCTTCTCCCTGTTTTAAGAGAAGTAAATGAAGAGTTCGGTTTCGTAAGCGGTGCCGCTTTCATTGAGATCAGCAGAGTGATGGATATCAGCATCGGTGAAATTCACGGTGTTGCCTCTTTTTATTCATTCATCAATGAAGAAGACAGAGGAAAATATGTCATCAGGCTTTGTAAAACGATCAGTTGTGATATGGCGGGCAAAGAGAAAATTGAAAAAACTTTTGAAAGGGAACTTGGTATTAAATTTGGAGAATCAACAAAGGACGGTCTTTTTGCTCTTGACTATGCAAACTGCATGGGGCTTTGTGATAAAGCACCGGCAATGCTTGTCAACAGTCAGCTTTATGATTCGCTTACCCCTGAATCTGTTTTGGATATTATTTCTGAATGCAGGAGGAAAATATAATGGTAAAAGCAAAGGAAAAAAGAATAATTACAGGGAAATTCACTCCCGGTTCCGGAATAAAAGCTGCTCTTGCCGGAAAACCGGAAGAAGTTGTTCAGGAAGTAATTGATTCAGGGCTTAGAGGTAAAGGTGGAGCCGGTTTCCCGGCGGGTCTTAAGTGGAGATTTGCCGCAAATGAAAAAAGTGACATGAAAACAATAATCTGTAATGCAGATGAAGGTGAGCCTGGAACATTCAAAGACAAGTATCTTCTTGACAATCATCCAATGAAAGTTCTTGAAGGAATGGCAATAGCAGGTTATGCGATAGGTGCAGACAAGGGTATAATTTATCTCAGAGGTGAATATGCCTATATGCTTCCTTCCCTTGAAAAAAACATTGAAGATATTAAAAAGAATGTTTTTTCAAAATTGAAGGTGGGAAAGAAAAAGTTTGAGTTTGATATAAAAGTAAGGCTCGGTGCCGGAGCTTATGTATGTGGTGAGGAATTTGCCCTCATTGAATCTCTCAACGGTAACAGGGGTGAACCGAGAAACAAGCCACCTTTCCCGATACAGAAAGGGTATCTTGAAAAACCTACACTTGTAAACAATGTGGAAACTTTTGCAACAGTTTCGCATATTATTGAAAAAGGTGCTTTGTGGTTTGGTAAATTTGGAACCAAAAGTTCAAAAGGGACAAAACTTTTCAGTATTTCCGGTGATGTAAAGTATCCTGGAGTATATGAATTTGAACTGGGTGTTAAACTTAGGGATGTTCTTGAGCTTGTCGGTGCTGAAAATACAAAGTCTGTTCAAGTGGGCGGGTTTTCCGGTATAAATGTGACGGAAAGCAGTTTTGACAAAACTCTTGCTCACGGTGATCTTCCGGCAGGCGGATCAATAATTGTCTTCAACAAAGACCGCGATATGCTTAAAGTTCTTAAAAACATTCTTGAATTTTTTGAAGAAGAAAGTTGCGGGCAGTGTACTCCCTGCAGAGAAGGGGCATACCAGCTTCTCAAAGGGATAAAGATGATAGAAAAAGGTGAAAAAAGTATCCGCTACTACAAAGACCTGTGTGACCTTTGTGCAACTATGAAAGATAGTGCAAAATGCGGGTTGGGGCTAAGTATCCCTTCACCTTTTTTAAGCATCACCAATAACTTTAAAGATGAAATCCTTTACAGGTAGCAGGAGGAGACAATGAGTGAAATGATAAAAGTAAATATTGACGGAATAGAAGTTGAGGTAGAATCAGGGGCAACAGTTCTTTCAGCCTGTGAAAAAGCGGGTGTGAAAGTTCCTGTTCTTTGTCATCATCCTGACCTTAATGTCGCCGGTGTTTGCAGAGTGTGCATGGTTGAAATTGAAGGGATGGGCAACCTTCAGGCTTCATGTGCTTACCCTGTTACTCAACCTTTGACAGTTAAAACTAAAACCAACAGAGTGAGAAAAGCGAGAAGGATGAATCTTGACCTTGTTCTTGCTGAACATTACGGAGATTGCTATACCTGTCCGAGAAACGGAAATTGCGAATTGCGAACTCTTGCCGATGAATACGGTGTTGACAAATTCAAGTTCCCGCATGTTGATAAACCGAGGTATGCAAAGGATACAAAATCTTTTTCTATAATCAGAGATCAGGATAAATGTATCCATTGTAAGAGATGTATCAGAACCTGTATTGATATGCAGAAAGTGAATGTTTATGAAACAGCCAACAAAGGACACGATGTTGAAATTCAGGTGGCACTGAACAAATCCATTGCAGATGTGGTTTGTATAAATTGCGGTCAGTGTGTCAACCGCTGTCCTACCGGTGCTCTCTGGACACAGGATGTAAGCGATCAAGTGTGGGAAGATATAGAAAACCCCGATCTTTTTGTGATTATGCAGACAGCTCCAAGCCCCAGAGCGGCAATCGGTGAAGAATTCGGTTATCCTCCTGGAACAAGAGTTACTAAAAAACTTAATGCGGCAATGAGAAGAGCCGGTTTTGACAAAGTTCTTGACACAAATTTTGCCGCTGACCTTACAATCATGGAAGAGGGGACAGAGCTTCTTGAAAGATTGCACAAAGTTATTGTAAAAAAGGATAAAAGTGTGAAAATCCCGATGTTTACAAGCTGTTCTCCGGGTTGGGTGAAGTTTATCGAGCATTATTACCCTGATCATCTTGATCATCTTTCAACTTGTAAATCACCGCAGCAGATGTACGGTGCTGTCATAAAAACTTATTATGCGGAAAAAATAGGCATAGATCCTTCAAAAATAAGAACTGTCGCCTTGATGCCTTGCAGTGCAAAGAAGTATGAATGCAACAGACCTGAAATGAATGCCAGCGGCTACAGGGATGTTGATTACGGTCTTACAACAAGAGAGATGGCAATGATGCTTAAAGAAGCCGGACTTCATCTTGCCGATATGCCGACAGAAGAGTTCGATCCCGTTCTTGGAGAAGGTAGCGGAGCAGGTATGATATTCGGAGCTACAGGCGGGGTTATGGAAGCTGCCATAAGAACAGTGTATGAACTTGTTACAGGCCGTCCAGTACCTTTTGAAAGGCTTAACATCACTCCTGTAAGGGGAATGGAAGCAATAAAAGAGGCATCTTTGAAACTTGAAAAAGTGAAAAAAGAGTACAAATGGCTTGAAGGTGTGGAACTTAAAATTGCTGTTGCCCATGGAACTGCAAATGCCAAAATACTTATGGATAAACTTGTGGATGGGACACTTGACTACCATTTTATCGAAGTGATGGCATGTCCGGGCGGATGTCTTGGCGGTGGCGGACAGCCAATACCCACAACACCTGAGATCAGAAAGGCAAGAGCAAACGCCATATATCAGGAAGATGAAGAAATAGAAATCAGAAAATCACACGAAAACCCACTGATCCAGAAACTTTACAAAGAATTTCTTGGAAAACCGGGGAGCCACAAATCCCACGAACTCCTTCACACCCACTACACAAAAAGAGGACAGTATTTTGTGAAGGATTGACACAGAAAAATACTCCTTACAATTCAAGTAGTTGCAAATTATAATAATAAATAGTGAAAAGAAACCAAAAAAAGGTTGATTGAATGAATTTTTTTTTTTATATTCAGGTGACAACGAATGTTGGGTGATATACTTTGGTACCTATATTTTTAAACCACTTTGGAGGAAAGAATGAGCGTTAACCTTGAAAGAATCCGCGAGATTTTCTCGGATTACTCTCCTGAAAAAGGGAATTTTATGGTGCTTTTGCACGATGTGCAGAAAGCATGCGGCAACTGGCTTCCTGAAGAAGCTTTGATGGAAGTTTCTAAACTTGCTAAAATGCCGCTTAACAAAGTTTACGGCTTTGTTTCTTTTTACACAATGTTTTCCACACAGCCAAGAGGAAAACACATTATAAGAGTTTGCAAGGATGGTCCATGTGCGGTCAAAGGGTCGCTTATGCTTGCCGATCTTCTGATGAAAGAACTTGATGTTGATATGGGTGAAACTACTGATGACAATCATTTCACTCTTGAAGAAACCGCATGTATCGGTACCTGTACTGCTTCTCCCGCCATGATGATAGATGATGAGGTTTACGGCAATGTGGCACCGGAATCATTAAATTCAATACTTAAAAAGTACAGATAGGGGGAGACTATGAAATACAATGCAAAAATACTTTCAACTGACAATGTTCTTTTGAAAAATGTGGGTAACATCGACCCTTTGAAAATCGATGAATACATTGCAAACGGCGGATACGAAGCTCTCAAAAAAGCTGTTACAATGGATAGAAAAGCGATCATTGATTCTGTAAGCGATTCAGGGCTTAGAGGTCGTGGCGGTGCAAACTTCCCGACAGGAAGAAAATGGCTCTTCACTTACAATGCAACTGCTGATCAGAAATATCTTATTATCAATGCCGATGAAGGTGAACCGGGTACAGTAAAAGACAGAATCCTTATGGAAGGTGATCCTCATCAGATAATAGAAGGTATGGTGATTGCCGCTTATGCAATTGGAGCGACAAAAGGTTTTATCTATATCAGAGGCGAATACAACGACTCAATAAAAACTATGAACGCTGCGATAAAACAGGCTGAAGAAAAAGGAATGCTTGGAAAGAACATCCTCGGCAGCGGTTTCGATTTTGAAATGAGAGTTGCAATGGGTGGCGGAGCATATATATGCGGAGAAGAAACAGCACTCATAGATTCCATAGAAGGAAAAAGGGGTGAGCCGAGACTTAAACCGCCTTATCCTCCGGTAGAAGGACTTTTCAAAAAACCGACAATAGTTAACAATGTTGAAACTATTGCCAATGTTCCCCATATAATTGCAAAAGGATCTGAGTGGTTCAGATCTCTTGGTGCTTCATGCAGCCCCGGAACTAAACTTTTCATGCTTTGCGGCGATATTAATGAGCCGGGAATCGTGGAAACTCCGATAGACCTTTCTTTTGAAGATGTTATTGAAAAATTCGGAAAAGGTGCTAACGGCGGAGAGATCAAGTTTGCACAGATAGGTGGAAGTTCAGGAAACATTTTTACTCCTGAAATGCTCAAAAAAGTATGGACTTACGAAAGATGCTGTGAGTTCAAAGTAAGTTACGGTACAGGTTCGATCTTTGTATGTAACGATTCAAGAAGCATTGTAGATCACCTTCTTACAGTTGCTGAATTTTTCGAACATGAAAGTTGCGGAAAATGTACTCCGTGCAGAGAAGGTACACACAGAGTGAAACAGATCATAGAAGACTTTGCTTTCGGTGAAGGAACTGTAAGTGATCTTGAAATTCTTAAAGAACTCTGTCTTATTATGAAAAGAAGTCCGATCTGTGGTCTTGGACAGGCATGTGTAAATCCTGTACTTGATGCAATTGAGTACTTTAAAGGCGAAATTTTGGCTAACTGAACAAAAAAAGGAGAAACAAAATGTCAGATAAAGTAAAAGTTACGATCGACGGAATCGAAGTTAATGTTCCCGCCGATTTCACTGTGCTTCAGGCAGCACAGCTTGCAGGAGTTGACATTCCGACTCTATGCTACCATCCCGATCTCAGAAATACCGGAAACTGCAGAGTGTGTATCGTTGAAATAGAAGGTCTTCCTCTGTTTCAGCCTTCCTGTGCTTTCAATGTGTGGGATGGAATGAAAGTCATGACAAACACACCTGAACTCAGAAAAGCAAGAAAGATGATCGTTGAGCTCATTATTTCCCGTCACAACACAGAGTGTCTCAATTGTGACAGCAACAAAAATTGTGAGCTTCAGGATCTTGCAGACAAACTGAACATTCAGGATGTCCGTTTTGAAATCGAACCCGATTTTGATCATCCGATAGACAATTCTCTCATTGTCCAGAGAGATCCTTCAAAATGTGTAAACTGCGGAAGATGTATCAGAATGTGTAACGAGATACAGACAGTTAATGCTCTTGACTGGGCAGGTCGCGGATATGAAAAAATGGCTATGACCACAATGGAAGTTCCTTTGGCGGAAACTGCATGTATTTCATGTGGACAGTGCATCAATGTTTGTCCTGTCGGTGCTCTTGTAGAAAGAGATGACACTGAAATAGCATGGAAATATATCGAAGATCCTGAAATTCATACTGTTGTGCAGACAGCACCTGCTATCAGAGCCGGGATCGGTGAAGCTTGCGGACTTGAAGAAGGTTACCTCAGTGCTCCCAAAATGTTTGCCGCGATCAAAAAGCTCGGTTTTGACAAAGCTATGGACACAAACTTCACAGCAGACCTCACAATTCTTGAAGAAGGAACAGAATTCCTTACAAGAGTTACCCACGCTGTAAAAGAAGGAAAAGAAGGGATAGCTTTCCCGATGTTAACATCATGTTCTCCAGGTTGGATCAATTTCATAGAAACTTACTATCCTGATTTCCTTGACAACCTTTCAACATGCAAATCTCCTCAGCAGATGTTTGGTGCCCTTGCAAAAACCTACTATGCTGAAAAAGCAGGGATCGATCCTTCAAAGATCAGGGTCATTTCAATAATGCCTTGTACTGCAAAGAAATTTGAATGTGACAGACCCGAAATGAATTCAAGCGGTTACAAAGATGTTGACATAGTTCTCACAACAAGAGAATTTGCAAAAATGATAAAAACCGCAAACATAGATTTTGATAAACTTGAAGAAATTAAACCTGATGATCCTATGGGTGTATCAACAGGTGCGGCAGATATTTTTGCTAACACAGGCGGAGTTATGGAAGCTGCTCTTAGAACCGTTTGGGAAATAATAACAGGTGATGCTCTTACACTTGAACTTACTCCTGTAAGAGGTCTTACGGGCATCAAAGAAGCTGAAGTAACAATAGAAAAAGCTGCTGAAGGTTACGAATGGCTTAAAGGTGTTACAGTAAAAGTCGCTGTTGTCAACTCAACAGGTAATGCAAGAAAGCTTTTTGATGCTATCAGAGCGGGCGAAAAGAGCTATCACTTTGTTGAAGTAATGTGCTGCCCGGGTGGATGTATCGGCGGTGGAGGACAGGCGAAACCGACATCATGGGAGATCAAAGCAAAAAGAGCTGCGGCGATCTATAAAGAAGATGAAAACAGAGAGCTTAGAAAGTCTCATGAAAGCCCTGCTGTTGCTCAGATATACGAAGAGTTCCTGACTAAACCGAACAGTCACAAAGCTCATGAACTTCTTCATACTCACTACAAATCAAAAGCACATCTCATTAAATAAAAAAGAGTGTGATCTTGTTTTTACGGGGAGCCTTCGTGGCTCCCTTTTTTTTTGAAAAAATAACTTAAAAATTTGCATTTTTTTCAGGGATGAAATAAAATTGAATGTTTTATTTTTAACCGTTTCGGGGAGATGTTCCGATGAAAAAGTTTATAGTTTGCATTATTGCTGTTTTTTTCTTTCTATCTTGCAGTTCTTCAAAAGAAGAAGAAAAGGTAAAAAAAGAAATGATAAGCAGTGTGACAGTAAAAGTTACAGCTTCTGAAGGAGGCATTATTGAGTCTGAAGATGGAGAGGCGAAAATTGAAATTTCTGCCGGTGCTCTTGATGAAGATGTTGAAATAACTTTGAAAGTTTATAAAAAAACAGGTTTCCCGATGGAAGAAAACCTCATTTCAAAAGTTGTTGAGTTCGGACCTGCAGGGCTTAAATTTAATAAAAATGTTAAAGTTGAAATAAAAGCCGATACAGAACTTACCCAAATACCTGAAGGCAAAATGGTTTCAGCCGGTCTTTTAAAAGGGGAGAGCTGGAGCTATGAAGGGGCGGGCGATCCCATTATGTCAGGTGATCCGATTATGAGCGGTGATCCGATTATGAGTGGTGATCCCATTATGGCGGGTGATCCTATCATGATGGAAATGGGACACTTTTCAACGGTTGTATTTTTGCTTGCAGACCACGATGATGAAAAAAGTGATGATTTTGAAGAAACAGACGATCCTGAAACAATTGATGATGCGGATGAAGTCCCCGATGAATTTCCGGATGAGATAGTTGAGCCGGATCCTTGTGATCCTAACCCGTGCAGAGAAATGGATGAAAGTGACGGGAAATGTAACGCTGTTGATAGTAAAAGATATGAATGCGGCTGTAATGACGGGTATCAGTGGGACGAAGAAGCTTTGAAATGTGAAGATATTGATGAATGTGAAACAGAAACACATAACTGTGATGAAAATGCGGAATGTGAAAATGTTCCAGGTTCTTTCACATGTGAATGCAAAGAAAACTATAGTGGAGACGGAACGGAGTGTGTTGCTGACAAAAGAACTTTTACATGTGACCCTAAACCGGCTGAAGGTACGGTGTGGAACAGTGTTGACAGTTATGAGCAAACTTGGAACGGAGAATCATGGGAGCCTGCTGACACTCTAACTGTCTATAGTCAGGAATCAGATACAGCTTCATGCCGCTTTGTATGTGCGGAAAATTACCATCCTGAAGAGGGGATATGTGTCAGCGATGTAAGAATTGCTGACTGTACAAATTTAAAACCTGATAATTCTTCATGGAAAGAAGATTATGAAAACGGGAAAATTGAACAAAACTGGATTGGAGAAGGATGGACTCCTGCAACAGATACCTGTGCATGGGAGTGTAATACCGATTATTTTGAAGATGGAGGGGCATGTATTAATGAACTTGCAGATCAACCATGTGAGGGAATCCCTGCTAATGCACATTACTTTAATGGACAGGAGAGCTACAGCATAACGCAAACATATTTTTCTGAAGGTGAAAGCGGATCCTGGTATCCGGAAACGGTTGCAGTCTATTCCGATATTCCTGCAGATAACAGTTGCGAATTTAACTGTATTGAGGGTTATCTGTGGACGGGATTAATGTGCATGGAATCAGATTTGTGGTCAGGAAAAAGTGCACAGCCTTTACATTTTGAGCCTGCTCATTATTACTGTGACGGTCTTAATGCTCCTGCAGGATATATCTATGCAATGCCCACAGTTGATGAAATAAGAACTCTTATCAGAAATTGTCCGGGAACTGTAACAGGTGGAGAGTGCGGGGTCAACGATAACTGTCTTGAAGAAGATTGCTTCAATGAATATTGTGACGGCTGTTCAGATATGGGTGACGGGCATTATTCAATTTTCGGCGATACGGAGGAACTGTGGGCTTCATCTGAAGTTGTGTTTTCATATCATGAATATATGGGACATGTTCCAGTATTTCATTATGCCGATTTTTTAAATGGAAGCATCGGGAGAGAAATATATGATGGTGGTGGTATAGGGATTCAGGGAGAACCGGGTATTATGACACCTCCCGTCCATGAAGAGCCTGAATTTTTCATAAGATGTATAAAAAGGGAAGAAAACGCAAAAAGAGTTGTCGAGTGTAAAGGTCTTGTGGAAAACGGGGAATGGATCGGTGACGGCACCATCGAGCAATCTTGGAATGCAGATTACTATTATGAATGGACCCCCGACAGATACGGAAGATATTATGAATACGGAGATGGTGAAGATGAAGGATGTCTGTTTAAATGTAAGCACAACTACGATTGGAACTCTCAGGATCAAACTTGCGAATACTTAGGCAGATGGTCGGAAATAAGTCCTGAACCTCTCAATTTCAATCAGGCAAAAAACTATTGCGGTAATCTTGGAAACGAAGGAGGAGAAGGGGGATATGGCTTTGCCGCCGGATATGATCTTCCTACTATTGATGAAATCAGGTCTTTGATCCAGAATTGTCCGGCTACTGAAAGAGACGGTCTGTGCGGAGTAACTGAAAACTGCCCGGAAACTAAATGTCATAATTCAAGTTGTGAAGGTTGTCCGCTTGATTCCAGTGGAGACTATTCGGCTTTCGGTGAAGCGGTACAATTGTGGGGAAGCGATGAAGAGCTTTACACAACTGAAGGTGGAAATCTTTTATGGAGTGTTGACTTTGCCAACGCTTCCATAGTTAAAACTGAAATTGCTCCTGATGACTGGGAAGCGATGAACAATACAAAATTTTTAGTCAGATGCATAAAACGGGAAGAGTATGAAGAGAGGAGCGTTTCGTGTATATATCTCCCTGAAAATGCTGAGTGGACAGGTGATGGAACCATAAATCAATATTGGGATTCATGGAATATGAGATGGACCCCGGTAAGAAATGCAAGACATTTTGATGAACAATGGGGAAGTTATGAATGCAGATTTAAATGCATGGAAGGTTTTTTCTGGAATCAAGAAACCTACACATGTGATACCTGTCCTATGGGGATGACCAGGTGGGCGGAATGTGCCGGAGAGCCGGGAAGATGGCAGATGCAAATATGTGAATACTCTGAGTGGATAGATTACGAAGAATGTGTTGATCACCGTAACTCTGTAACATGTACAGGACAGGATAAATGTTATAACGACAATTCTGAAATGGGATTTTGTCCTGCAGAAAGTGAAGAGTTTTTTGGACAGGATGGATATTATGCACAACTTCACTACTGTGTTCCTAAAAACTTAATTGTTATGGGTATTCCCCCTGAAGAAATAGTTTTTGATGAAAACACCGGTCTCAGTTGGCAGAAAACTGTTCCGGCAAATTACCCGGGTTGCATAGCGGAAGACAAATGTACTTTTTCAGAAGCTTCAGATTACTGTAACGACTTGAATTACGGCGGGAAAACAAACTGGAGACTACCCAATGTCATTGAGCTTGCAACAATTCTTGACCTTGGAAAAGTGCCTGCTTTGGATCCTGTAATGTTCCCTGGTCCATCTAATGAATTCTGGACTTCTACTATTTTTAGTGAATCACAAACTGATTCATGGTATGTAAATTTCTCTAATGGTGTTGTTGATTATAAACAAAATACTATTTCAAGTTCAGTGAGATGTGTTGAAGGTACTGAGATGGATACCAGTTATCCTTACATTGAAGGAATCTATTTTGATGATGATGATATCTCCTTTTTTGTGGATTACGGTATTGGCTGGGCAGTTAATATTGTAGCAACCGGAAAGAACTGGAAAGAAGCCCTTGATCACTGTGAAAGTATGAATTACGGCAATATGACAGGATGGAGACTGCCCAATATAAACGAACTCCGCACAATAGTAGATTATGAATCCAGTAATCCTGCAACTTATCTTAACTATTACTTTTTTTCAGAACATAATTTCTGGTCATCTACGACCGCTCCTGATCATCTTAACACAGCCTATGCAATTGATATGGAGCATGGAAGATCTCTTATGTATCCTAAAACCGCTCCGAAAAATGTTGTCTGTATAAATGATTTTCCGATGTTGTTTTTTGCAATCCCTTAACTTTTCTAAACTAACCAGTCCGGTTTATAATTTTCTTTGACGGTTGAACTTCAATAACTATAATGCCCCGTGTATTTTTTGTCCCTTTTGTTTTGTCTGTCCGGAGGAAAAATGAGCGAAGCAACCAAAGAAACAACAAACTTCATTAAAACCATTATCGAAGAAGATCTTGCTTCAGGTAAACATTCAAAAATAATTACGAGATTCCCCCCTGAACCTAACGGTTATCTTCACATTGGTCATGCGAAGTCAATATGTCTCAACTTCGGGATAGCAAAGCAGTATAACGGAACTTGTCATCTTCGATTTGATGATACCAATCCGGAAAAAGAGGAAACGGAGTATGTTGAATCAATAATGAACGATGTAAAATGGCTCGGCTTTGATTGGGGCGAAAACCTTTTTTATGCTTCTTCTTATTTTGATCAGCTCTATGAATGGGCAGTTCAGATGATAAAAGACGGACTTGCCTTTGTGTGTCACCAAACACTCGAAGAAATAAGAGAATGTCGTGGCACAGCAAAAGGAAAAGGAATAGAAAGTCCTTACAGAAACAGGTCTGTGGAAGAGAATCTCGATCTTTTTGAAAAAATGAAAAACGGAGAATTTAAAGACGGTGAGTGTATGCTCAGAGCTAAAATTGATATGGCTCACCCCAATGTTCTTTTAAGAGACCCCGTAATGTACCGGATAAAACATGTAAGCCACCATAGAACCGGTGATAAATGGTGCATATATCCAACTTATGACTATGCACATGGACAGTCTGATGCCATTGAAAATATTACACATTCAATTTGTACTCTTGAGTTTGAAGCCCACAGACCGCTGTATGAATGGTTTCTTGAAGCAATTAAGCCCCTGTCAAGACCCAGACAGATAGAATTCGCAAGGCTGAACCTCACTTATACGGTCATGAGCAAAAGGTTGTTAATGAAACTGGTAAAAGAAAACATAGTCAACGGTTGGGACGATCCCAGAATGCCTACGATCGCAGGTATCAGGAGAAGGGGATATCCACCGGAAGCTGTAAGGGATTTTTCAGAAAGGATAGGTCTCGCAAAAAGGGAAAGCACTGTTTCTCTTGATCTTCTTGAGCATTGTGTAAGAGAAAACCTCAACAAAAAAGCCCGCAGATATATGGCGGTAATTAATCCTTTGAAAGTGGTTGTCACCAATTACCCGGAAGATATTGTTGAAGAGTTTGATGCGGTGAATAACCCGGAAGATGAAACGGCAGGAACTAGGAAAGTTCCTTTTACTAGAGAAATATATATTGAAAAAGATGATTTTATGGAAGAGCCGGCTAAAAAGTTTCATAGACTTTATCCGGGAAATGAAGTTAGGCTCAGAGCTGCATATTACATAACCTGCAACGATATCATAAAAGATGAAAACGGTAATATCGTTGAATTACACTGTACTTACGATCCTGAAACAAAAGGGGGGAGTTCCCCTGACGGCAGAAAAGTGAAGGGAACTATTCACTGGGTAAGTGCTTCACATAATGTTCCTGTTGAAGCCAGACTTTATGACACCCTTTTTAAAGTTGAAAATCCGATGGAATTTGGGGAAGGGGGATCTTTTACCGATAACCTTAACCCCGATTCACTTAAAGTGACTGAAAATGCTTATGCTGAGGTAAACATTAAAGAATTGCCTCAAGGTGAAAGATTCCAGTTTGAAAGGGTGGGTTATTTTGTAATAGATTCTGATACAACTTCTGAAAAAACGGTCGTCAACCGTATCGTAACTCTGAAAGACAAGTGGGCAAGACTTCAAAAAAAGTAATCGGGAAAGATTTGACTCTTTTATTTATTGATGATACATATTGCTGTTGTGTTGCGTTGTGCTGTGTAAATAACAATTTGGAGTAATTAATGGAACAAGGTTTAATTCTTACCGTTCTGGGTATGAGCTGGGTTTTCATATTTTTGATGTTCCTGATAATTTTCACATCATTATCATCCGGGATCATCAGAAAATTTTTTCCTGAAGTTGAAAAAATTGATAATAAACCTGCTCAAAATGAACTTGAAAAAATAGCTGCTGCGATAGTTTTATCCCGTCATTACAAAAGAGGTGTTCATGAAAAAAGAAGTTAAAACTATGATAACTGCTTTCAGAGACGGATTTCAGTCTGTCTATGGTGCGAGAGTTCTCACAAAAGATTTTCTTCCTGCAATTGAAGCTGCCGTTGATGCCGGTTTTGATCATTTTGAGATCGGAGGCGGTGCAAGATTCCAGTCGCTTTATTTTTACTGCAATGAAGATGCTTTTGAAATGATGGATTCCATAAGGAGTGTTACAGGGGCGGATTGCGACCTCCAAACTCTGGCAAGAGGTATAAATGTAGTGGGGCTTGATTCTCAACCGAGGGATATTATTGATCTTCACGCAAAACTTTTTAAAAAACACGGTGTTACGACAATAAGGAATTTTGATGCTTTAAATGATGTGAACAATCTCATATATTCAGGTGAAAGGATCCATGCAGCCGGCTTGAAACATGAAGTGTGTGTCACTCTCATGGAACTTCCTCCGGGAGCAAAAGGGGCTCATGACACACCTTTTTACATTAAAGTTCTCAAAGATATCCTTGACAGCGGACTACCTTATGAAAGTGTCTGTTTCAAAGATGCCAGCGGAACTGCAACTCCTGCAAAAGTTTTTGATACCATCAAAGAAGCCAGAAAACTTCTTGGAGAAAATGTAAAACTTGTATTTCACACCCACGAAACTGCCGGGGTGTCAATTTCAGCATATATTGCCGCCCTTGAAGCAGGTGCCGATCAGATAGATCTCAGCCTTTCTCCGGTTTCAGGTGGAACTGCTCAGCCGGATGTCCTGACAATGTGGCATGCTCTGAGAGGCACTGAATATGACCTTGGTGTTGATGTTAAAAAGGTTATGAAAGCACAGCGGGTGTTTAAAGAGTGTATGAAAGATTATTTTCTTCCTCCCGAAGCAACAAAGGTTTCTCCCCTTATTCCTTTCAGTCCGATGCCGGGAGGTGCACTTACTGCCAACACTCAGATGTTGAGAGACAACGATATGATGGATAAGTATGAAGAGATAACTGAAGCTATGGAAGAAGTGGTTGCAAAAGGGGGATACGGAACATCTGTAACTCCTGTTAGCCAGTTCTATTTTCAGCAGGCATTTAACAATGTTATGTCCGGAAAATGGAATAAAATAGCTGAGGGATACGGAAAAATGGTTCTCGGTTATTTCGGGAAAACTCCGATCGCTCCTGATCCGGAGGTGGTATCGCTTTCTTCTAAACAGCTTGGCTTGGAACCTACTCAGGAATCACCGCTTGATATCAATGATAAAGATCCCGGGAAAGGTGTTGCGTATGCAAAAAAGATTCTTGAAGAGAACAATATTGATATTACTGATGAAAATATTTTCATTGCCGCAACATGCAAAGAAAAAGGGATAGCTTTTCTTAAAGGTGAAGCAACTTTCGGTGTGCGGAAAAACGGCACTCAAAAAGAAGAAAAACCTCTCAGTGATTCAGGAGTTTACTCAATTACCATTGAAGGAAAAAGTTTCAATGTTGAGGTAACTGATGAAGAAAATGTGAAAGTTAACGGAAAAAACATTAAATATTCAATAGGTGAGGGGACTCCTTCAACTTCAGGAAGATCATCAGGATCTTTGAATGTTCTTAACGCTCCGCTTGCCGGACTTGTTTTAAAAATGCCTCTGCAGGAAGGAGATGCTTTTTCAAAGGGAGATACCCTGATGGTGCTTGAATCTATGAAAATGGAGACACCTGTAACTGCTGAATCTGATGGAATTGTCAAAAAAATAACTGTCAAACAGGGACAGCAGATAAAATCCGGAGATCCTTTGATGGAATGGGAGGGTTAAATGGATTTTTTTGAAGCTCTCAACGCTATATGGAGAACTACAGGTATTGTCGGATTTATGCAGGATGGCGGCATAAAAGCGATTATTATGATCGTGGTGTGTCTTGTTCTTATTTATCTTGCAATAGCTAAAAATTTTGAGCCGCTTCTTCTGCTTCCTATAGGATTTGGCGGTATCCTTGCAAACATTCCTTTTGCCAATATTGCTGCCGGTACTACCCATACTGTCATAGGAAATGAAGTTATTACTCAATACGGTGGACTGCTTGGACAGTTTTTTGATATAGGGCTTGCTTCAGGGATGTTCCCTGTTCTCATTTTTATGGGAGTAGGGGCTATGACCGATTTCGGTCCTTTGATAGCCAACCCTAAGACGGCGATATTGGGTGCAGCGGCACAGTTCGGAATTTTCCTTGCATTGCTTGGAGCTCTTGCAATGGGTCCTGTAGGAGAGGGGATAAACAGCTTTTTTCTTCTTTTCGGATTAGAAGCGGGACTTGATCTCAGTTTCGGAATAGGGGAAGCGGCAAGTATCGGTATAATTGGAGGCGCTGACGGTCCAACGGCAATTTTTACAACTGCGGCTCTCGCACCTGAACTTCTTGGACCGATAGCTGTTGCGGCATATTCCTACATGGCACTTGTTCCGATAATTCAACCCCCTATAATGAAACTTCTTACCACTAAAGAAGAAAGAATGATAAAAATGGAACAATTAAGGGAAGTGTCTCAACTTGAAAAAATAATGTTTCCCCTTGTAGTTCTTGCTCTTAACATAATTCTTCTTCCATCGGCTACTCCTCTTCTCGGATCGCTAATGTTCGGTAATCTCGTTAAAGAGTCAGGTGTGGCAGAAAGATTGTCCAAAACGCTTCAAAATGAACTTATAAACATTGTCACAATAATGCTTGGGCTTGCTGTCGGTTCAAAACTTGAAGCAACTTCATTCCTGGAAATGAGAACAATAGCCATTGTAATACTTGGACTTGTCGCTTTTTCAGTTGGAACAGCTTCAGGTGTTATCATGGCTAAGATCATGAATAAATTTTCAAAAGATCCCATTAACCCTCTTATCGGTTCCGCCGGTGTTTCAGCAGTTCCAATGGCTGCCAGAGTATCTAATAAAGTCGGACAGGAAGAAAACCCTCAAAACTTCCTTCTTATGCATGCAATGGGACCTAATGTTGCAGGAGTTATCGGTTCCGCAGTTGCCGCAGGCTTATTTCTCTCTCTTGTAGGATTTTTGGGAAGTTAAACAGGACATTGATCTTTCCTGAAAAATTAAAAAGTTTCAAGATTACTCGATTATAAACACTGTTAAAAATCTTTGTTTTTTTTTATTATTTTACTATAATGACCCGATATGTTTATATTTCGCTGGAGAACTCAGAATTGTCCGGAACTGAATAAGTAAATTATTTGACGGAGGGTTTTAATGATTTGTATTAGCAGTTTTTAATATATTAATAATTATGGAGTCTTAAAATGTTGGTAAAGTTTTTTTCTCTGGTTATGGTGCTATCTCTTTTTTCAGCTATGTTTGCTCAAGAAGGACAATAAGAAGGCGAAGAGATGGATGAAGATTCTCTTGCGACAGACTATCAGGAGTTGTTTGAAGAATCGGGGCTGAAGTTAAAGAAGTTCCTCGATGAAAAAATTCCCGGCAAAGTTCTTGCTCTTATCCATTTTAAAACGGGTGATGAGAAAAGGGATGCTTTGCTTTCAGATATTTATGCCCATTATCTTAAGGGTGGAAAGTTTACTCTGATAGACAGAAAATCGCTTCCTGAAACTCTTAAAGAGATAGAGCTTGAGCTTCAGGGGTTGACAGAGCCTAAGCATGTTGAAAAATTCGGTGAGATGTTAAATGCGGACTTTCTTCATTCCGGCGGCATGAGCACGATGCAGGACAAGGTTTATGTTACAATGAGAATAGTTGATGTCAGTAATGGAGACTTGATATACACCGATGCTTTTAATTTTAAAAATGAAGAGTTTTTAAGTGTTAGGGATTTTGAAAGTTTTCTTGCTGAAAGAAAGTATCCTTCGAGTGCTCTTTTCAGGTCTGCACTTTTTCCCGGCTGGGGACAATTTTATAACGACAAGCCTGTTAAAGGTGGCATTTTTCTCGGATTGCATATAGCGCTTGCGGCAACTACTATCACATTTGCAGCACTTCCATGGAAAGATAAATCGGGAAGCAATGATCCAAAAGAGATGCAGGAAGCACTTGACAGAGGAAAATTCAACAAATACTTTTTTGTCGGCTCAGTAAGTGCTCTTGGAGTCAATCTGATTGTCTCGATGATAGATGCCTATATTGATGCGAATAGGAATAAGAAGAAATAACCCACCCCTCCCTTTTAAAAATGGAGGGGATGGCATGCAGGGGCGACATTTATGACGCCCGTTTGAGAGGTTTTTTGTTATTTAACATATTTCCGGAGGTGAGTGATGAAGAAACTTTTTGCTTTGAAAGCAACTGCTGGAGGTTTTAATGCCATTTCCTGTTAATATTCATGATTTGATAAACGGTCAGTCAGTTGAATGGGAACGATTGGAATTTAAAGCCGGATGGAATCCTGAAGCGATTCTTCATACGATGTGTGCTTTTGCGAATGATATAAATAACTGGGGTGGTGGATATATTATTCTGGGTATTGAGGAAATTAATGGAAAACCCGTTCTTCCGCCAGTTGGAATTAATTCTGATGTGATTGATAAAATACAGAAAAAACTCATTGAACTGTGTCACTTGATTACGCCAAATTATTTTCCGGTTGCTGCTCCTTTGATATATGAAAACAAAAATGTTACTGAAAATGTTACTGAAAATGTTACTGAAAATGTTACAGAAAGCAGATTAGACCAATTACTTCAGATGATTCAAGAAAATAAAAATATAACAACAGATGAGATAGCCAAAGCACTTGGTGTAACACGAATGACCGTTGCAAGAGACATAAATATTCTTAAGAAAAAAGGAGTTGTTTCCAGAGTTGGTCCGGCGAAAGGCGGTTACTGGAAAATTAAAAAATGACCAGTGCGTTATTAAACATAATTTCCGGAGTGAGTGATGAAGAAACTTTTAACAATTTTAATGGTTGTTTTGGTATTCATCCTTGTTTCCTGTGATTCAGGAACAAAAAAAGATGATAACAAAGGGGAAACAGATAAGGATGCGGTCACTGATCAGGAAGTGACTGACGACTTGTCCGATGAAGTTTTAACGGAGTCGGATGACGATTCTCCTCTCACAGAGGATGATATTTATGAAGAAGATGACGACTTGTCCGACGAAGCCTTGGCGGAGTCGGATGAAGATTCAGATGCTTTCCCTGATGAAGAGACTGATGATTTTGAAGAACCGGATGAAGCCTTTATTCCTGAAGAATATACAGTTGACGGATTTGTTCAGAAAGGTCCTTTCATTAAGGACAGTTCCATAAAAATAACGGAGCTTGATCATAATTTTGAGATGATACCTGCAACTTCATTTACTACTCAGACAATAGATGACCTTGGAAACTTTAATATCAAGAGAACATTCAGTTCGAGGTATATTCTGCTTGAGGCAAGCGGATATTATTATAACGAGGTAGCCGGAGCAGTAAGTTCCAGTACCATCACAAACTTCGTATTTGTTGATCTTAAAGCAAACAACGCAAAGATAAGTATTAATATCCTTACAACACTTGCAAGAAGAAGGATTCAGTTTCTGATGAAACAGGGAGAAGGATTCAATGAAGCAAGAGAGCAAGCAGAAACAGAAATCCTTGAAATATTCGGAATCTTCGGGGAACCTGCTGCAAACTTTCAGGATATGGATATTTTGAAAGCCGGGAACAGTAATGCAATGTTACTTGCAATTTCAGCGAGGTTGCAGGGGAATAATACACCGGGACAGCTTTCAGTACTGACAGCAGGGATCATATATGAAATTGAAGAAACAGGTAAACTTACCAACGATGCACTTAAAACCAGTATCTCTGAAGGAGGCATTTATATCGCTTCAAAACTCACAGACATAAGAAACAACCTTGACACCTATTTTGGCAGCAAAACTACAGTCGAAGTTCCTAATTTTGAGGATTACTGTGATGACAACGGAAACGGAATAATCAATAAATGGGATTTTGATCTTGATTTTGGTGCTGTTGAAAATGCTGAAAGGAATACTGTTTATACTTCAGAAGAAAAAACAGTAAAAGTTAACCCTGCAACAACAGCAGTGGCAAAAACTACTCTTGGAACGATTGTTATAAACGGAACTGATACAGAATTAAGTGAATCACCGATAAATAATGGAGATAAGCTTTCAGTTAAAGTTGTTTCATCAAATGAGTTTGAAACAACTGTTACAGCATTCGTTACGGTTGAGTTTGAAGTAAATGAAGGGGGAGTTGATGATTGGACAGTATCAGGAAGCTATTCAGTGACAACAGGTGAATGTGACTATGATGATGAAAGTGTTCTTTCTTGCGGGGACGGAAGTGGAAATCAGGATAGAAAATGTATAGAAGGTGTATGGGTTAATCAGGGGGAATGTACCCGTATTTTTAATTGTGCTCCTAAGCTGGCAAACAGTATGTGGAATAGTGTTGATAAATATACTCAGACATGGAGTGGCAGTGCATGGAGTCCTGTTGATTCTGCACCGGTTTATGATTTAACAGCAAGCACAACTGAATGTCGTTTCAGGTGTGATAATGGCTATGGATGGGATGGTTCTCAATGTTCTGCCTGCACCGGCAATTTCCCAAATTGGCATAAGGACAAATGCTGGTCAAATAGATCAACAAGCACTATGACTTGGAGTAATGCAATTACTCATTGTACAGGTTTGGGCGGGAGATTGCCGAACATACAGGAACTTAGAATGCTGATAAAGGAATGTCCCAAGAATGAATATCCAAAGCCGGATGGACAGGATCCCTGGTGCACAATAGAAGATCCGGGGAATTTGGGTGGATCTAGTTGTAGTGGATGTCCTTCTGACAGTAGTGGGAAATATAGTGTTTTTGGGGATACTGGTTGGTTTTGGTCGTCCTCGTCCCATGTGAATCACACCAACTTTGCATGGTATGTGAATTTCAACAATGGCTATGTGGGCAGCCACGGTAAGGCAAGCAACGGCAATGCCAGGTGTGTGAGGTGAGTGAGTGACCGCTTTTTTCCCATTTTATTCTTCCGTCCGCTTTCAGGCGGGCGGTTTCTTTGCCTGAGTGTAAACAAAGACTCTTCTTGATTTTATATAAAAGACATTCTTCGGGCGTTTTAACGCTTCCCTCCGGACTTTGCTTCCGCTTCG
>SLGQ01000164.1 GCA_007136595.1 Candidatus Sumerlaeota bacterium
ACATGATGATCCAGTTCAGCAAGCAGCTTGTTCCTGTTTTGATCGACGGTTATCTTGATGAAACAGGTTTCGGTGAAGTTGATTTCGGCGGTTCAACATGGTTCCGCAGAACATTCCTTGACCTTGATGTTAATTTCAGCACCGGAATGGTTACAGGTCAGTACCCGAGAAAGAACTGCTGGTATGCTATTTCAGCTACAGAAGAACTTGTAGAAGACGGTGAAACTTATGATGTTCCTGTAGGTGCCATGGCAGGATGTTTTGCCGACAATGTTGACGGTTCAATCGGTGAAACACTTAAAATGATGTTTAAGAGCAAGATGACAGAAGATGAAGATACCTTGGTTAAATTTTTCAACACACAGCAGGATGGATCAGTTCTTGAGCCTGGAGATGAAGGGTTCATGCCGGTATGTCAGTGTTTTGAAGAAGATGGCGAAACAGAGATCGACTGTTCAGTATATGACGGACCTGGCGGCCCGGAACCTGGACCTTGTTTCCCCGATCCATGTGAAGCAAATGAAACATGTGTGATCGATACAGATGCAGCAGACGGATACGCATGTATTCCTGATGAAGAAGAAACAGATGAAGATCCTGACACAGAAGATCCTGACACAGAAGATCCTGATGAAACTGAAGAACCGGATGAAGAAGAACCCGATACAGATGAACCTGTAATTTGCGATCCTGCATGTGGTGATAATCAGGAATGTGTTGACGGTGACTGTGACTGTGTAGCAGGATATGAGTGGAATCTTGACGAAACTGAGTGTGTGGAGATAGTTGTTGCTCCATGCGATCCGAATCCTTGTACTGATCCGGGCGAGCCTTTTTGCCATGAAGATGATTCTCCCGATGGTTACACCTGCTACCCGGAATATACTGTAGGGTGGTGCATCCTCCAGTGGCCCCACACAATTAATGCGTTTGCCGGGGAAAGCGATACATTTTACGGTAGAGTTTTTGTGGAAGGAATTACAGATAAAACTCAGAATTTAGTTGACGAACACCCTCTTGTTAAAGCACAGTTCGGTGGTCGTCCAATCGGGGAAGAATTTGCTCATGATGCATGGACAGATGCGATTCCCAACCCTGCAACCGGCACAGACTGGGGCAACAATGATGAATTTATGCTAGAAGTTCCCTTTCCTTATCCCGGAGAGTATGAATTCACTTTCAGATTCAGTGCTGACGGTGGAGAGACCTGGACAATTTGTGATACTGAAGGAAACATGCCTTATGATGACGCAAAACTGGGACATGGAACTGTTCATCCTTTTGATGAAGCTGATTTGATAAAAAATAAAAACTTCGAATTCTGGAGCGGAGATCCACTTTTGCCATTGGGCTGGGAAATTGGTGAAGGAATTAATGTTGAGCGGGATTCAGATATCAAGCATACGGGAAACTATTCGGCAAAAATTACAAGAACAATTGATGAAAATCATAAAGTACAGATCCGTTCAAACCTTATATCTGTAACTCCTTCAACAAGTTACACTCTTACAGGTTGGTTTCTGGATAAAGAGGATTTTGACGGCAGAGGAAGGCTGATGGTCACTCTTTTTGATGAAGAGAAAGACTTTCTTGACAACTATTTTCACGATATTTATACAACAGATAATGATGATTGGCAGAAAATGGAATATACTTTTGAAACTCATGAAAGTGCAGCCTATATAAAAGTTGGAATGAGGCTTTATAAGTCAGATCCGGTAATCTTGACAACAGGAAATATAATTTACATTGATGATTTTTCTTTGGTAAAAGATTGATCCGGAATCCTTTTTGCTTTACCTTCTTTAATTAAACAGTACAATGGTGAGGGTTTTTTTGTGAGGTTTTATGAAGCATCGTTCTATTTTACTGTTTTTAATACTGATTTCATTCCAGTTGGCGGCAACTGAAAAGGTTTTTGTCAGATTTCATGACCGCTTTAAAAGATTTGCTCCTTCAGATTTTCCTGATTGCAGTATCATAGGGTATGAAAAAATTCCGAGAAGTTCTTTCTGGGCGGTAAAAACAAGTAACAATCCTGACAGCATCGGTTGTTTCAAGCAGAATGATATAATAAAAACAGCTCACAAAGATACCTTCCTTGACATTGAGTATAAACAGACTGACCCTTTAATTCACAGACAGTGGAATCTTAAAAACACCGGGCAGGTTGGAATTGCAGGGGAAGATTCTTCCGTTATCGAGGCTTGGCATTACATCAAAGAACTTGGGTTTTATCCCGGAGAAAATGTCCTTGTTGGAGTAATTGACGATGCTTTTGATCTTCACCACCCCGATATGGAAGGAAAATATCTTACAGGACTTGATCTGATAGATGGTACGGAATATCCCTTTATAAAAAAAAATGAACCTCACGGAACCTGTGTTGCAGGGATCATTGCCGCTGTTTACAACAATGGGATAGGCATAGCAGGAGGATGTCCCGGTTGCTATATAGTTCCTGTACGAGCTTCTGACAAGATCGGGAGAACATCTGAAATGGTAAAAGCTTTCAACTATCTGCTTGACAGGGGAGTTCATGTCATTTCAAACAGCTGGGGACCTGCCGACAGATCAGGACCTGTTGAAATGCCCGAAGTTTTACAGGAAATAATACACTATGCGAGAACTGAAGAAAGGGACGGCAAAGGTGTTGTGATCTTTTTTGCTGCAGGAAATGGCGATGAAAGCATTTCCGATCCCGCCAGTTATGACGGTTTTGCCGCTAATCCTGATGTAATTTCAGTCGGAGCAGTAAATGCTTCAGGCATAAGATCCGTATACAGCGATTTTGGTGAAGATCTTGATTTTGTTGCCCCTTCTTCTGACATATCTGATGGATACATGTGGGATCCTTATGTTCCTGATGTAACTATGGACGGGATATGGACAACTGATGCCCGTGCACATTTCGGCTATACTCAAGGAGACTACATGGCTTCATTCGGAGGAACAAGCAGTTCAGCTCCGTTAGCTGCAGCAATAGCCGGGCTTTTAATCTCTCTCTATCCTGACCTTACTCGGGACGAGCTTTATGAAGTATTTAAGGAAAGTGCTGACAAAGTATCCCCTCTTGATGCCGGTTATGATGAAAACGGGCACAGCCTTTTTTATGGATACGGAAGATTGAATGCATTAAGAGCAGTTGAAATTTTATGTGACGAAAAGGAATGTAAAGGGGGACTCCCCGAGGTTACCGAAGAAGCATATCCGGCATATCCGGACGAATTTGAATCAGAGTCTCCCGATATTGAGTATCCTGACGAAACAATGATACCCGAAAAAATATCAGGCTGTACAATAACAATACTATAGAGGAGGAAACTTTGGGACTTTTAGACATTTTAAAACTTAAACCGAAAGTAATGCCTGTTGAGTTGACCCCGACAAATTTCAAGCCGTCGATAAAAAACTCTCCGGTCCCGGTACTTGTTGATTTTTATTCAAATTCGTGCGGACCTTGTGCTCAGATGGCAAAAACCGTTACAAAGTTTGCGACAGACTTTCAAGGTAGAGTGAGAGTAGGGGCTTTCAATGTTGAACAGGATAAAGAAGGCAAAATACTTGCTCCGATGAAAGTGAGATCGGTTCCTACGCTGATCTATTTTAAAAACGGTGAACCTGTTGAAACTTTCATTGGGCTGACAGGATACTTGAAACTTCAGGAAGCTCTGGAAAAAATCGAAGCTGATAAATAACTTTCTTGCAAACAAAAATGTTGAGAAATTTTGTTAATTTGATAACTTCTTGTTAAAGTATGTTCTCTTCTGTTGCTTAAAGAGGGAAAGATGTCAAAAAACGGTTCAAATCTCAGGTTCATATTTACCGGCGGTGGCAGTGGGGGACATGTAAGCCCTGCTCTTGCAGTTGCTGCACAGCTTAAAAAAGAACTTCCCGACGCTCAAATTATTTATGCAGGGATAAAAGGGAAAGCTGAGGGGATAATGGTTCCCAAAGCGGGCATTCCTTTAAAATTTGTAAACAGTGCACCAATGCCGGGTAAAAATCCACTCAAACTGATAAAGTTTGGATTTATTATGGCAACAGGTTTTTTGAAAGCTTTGCTGATCATTTTAAAGTTCAGACCGCACCTTGTTTTCGCAACAGGCGGTTTCGTAAGTGCTCCGATAATTTTTGCTACAGCCTTTTTAAGAAAAATAACTTTGGGCGGCTTTAAAACAAAAATTCTCATTCACGAATCGAATGTCCATCCCGGGAAAATGAATATGATGGCGGCAAGAGCGGCAGATGCCGTCGCTGTATCATTTGGTGAAACTATAAAAAATCTTCCGAAAGGCAAAGGTTTCTTTTCAGGTTATCCTGTCAGGAACATGGTGGCTCAGGGTGAAAAGGAAAAAGCGAGAAAAGAACTTGGTATTCCTCAAAATGGATTTACCGTTTTTGCTTTCGGAGGTTCTCAGGGAGCAAGAACGATCAACAGAACTCTTGCAAATGCCGCTCCTGAACTTCTTAAATATCCCGACATATATATAATTCACGGCACAGGAAAACCTTTCGGTGAAAGTTGGGAATATCACGGTTATGAAGATGTAAATGAGATAATCGGGAAAATGGATGAAGATGTTGACAGGCAGAGATATGTCGTCAAAGATTTCATTGATAATATGGAACTTTATTATGCGGCAAGCGATCTGATCATCATAAGAGCAGGTGCCGGCTCGATAATGGAAGTATGCAACCTTGGAAAACCTTCCATAATAATACCTATAAGCAGTGTTTACAGCGACCATCAGACAGGTAACGCAAGGTATATTGAAAGAGCGGGTGCAGCTCAAGTTCTGTATGAAAAGACCGACCCTTTTAAGGGGATCACCACCCCTTTTCTTGATACTGAAGAATTTGTTAAAGCTATTGTTGAACTCAGAAACGATCCTTCAAAACTTGAACAAATGTCTCAAAAAGCGGCAACTATTTTCCCCGGAAAACCTGCTGAGATCATTGTTTCCCATATTCTTCATCTTTGCGGAAAAAGGGATAAACCTCAAATCGTTGAAGGTAAAGAGTATCAAAATGACAGAATTCTCGGACTTGACTCTGTTCAGCTTGAAAATTTTCTGAAAGCTGTGAAAGGAGGAAAAAAACCGCCTCTTGAAGAAGATGAAGTGAAATTGCTTAAAAACAAAATAGATACATATTTCACAAGCTCAAGCACTGTTTTAAGAACCAGAGCTTTGAGGATCGCGGGACTTGCAAAATATTGTGAACTGTTTCCAATAGTAATTAACTGTGCCGGCTCCCCGAAAGAAAAACCTTTTGTCAGAAGAGATGCTTTTGAATCTTTACAGTCGCTTGTATTTTGCGACAAAAGCTACAAGGAAGAAGTTGTTAAAACAACTGTCACAGGACTTTCCGATCCCTACTACGAAACAAGGTTTCAAGCCGGAAAACTTGTCAGAATATTTGCCGAAATATATGAGATATCAAGCAGTGAAAGAAAAGAACTTCTTTACCGGCTTTACCGCAACCTTGATGACCGTTGTTTTGAAGTGAGAGTGGAATCAATTTTAGCTGTTGCATCAATTGAAACTGAAAAAAACAAAGCTATTCAAAACTTTGAAAAATGTTATTTCGACAAAGTATGGAAAGTAAGGAAAGCTCTTTTCAGAGGATATGAAATTCTTGTGAGAAGAGGAATTATAACCAGTGAAGAAGCGTTGGTTGAATTTGATAAAATACTGATAACCAGCAACGGGTACATAACCGAATATGAACTGAAAAAACAGTTCAACAACAGCAAATCGTTCATAATCGGGAAGGAGGTTAAATAATGTTCCACTATATTTTTGAAATAGTAAGAGAAAGTGGTGGTCCTGCCGTTTTCGGATACATTACTTCAAGAACACTTGTTGCCTTTGTTTCAGCTTTTTTCATGACACTCCTTATCGGGAGACCGATAATAATTCAGCTTTATAAAAAAGGTTTCCGTTCATTTGAAAGATCTTACGGTGATATAAATTCACAATCTAAAAAGGGTACTCCCATGATGGGGGGAATAATCATGTTCATCACAGGTATCGGCAATGCAATTTTGTGGTGTGACATGACAAACCCTTTTGTAATAGTTCTTATAATAAGTGCAGTATGGTTCGGTTTGTTCGGTGCAATGGATGACTATCTTAAAATAAAGCATAAAAATCCTGACCGGGGACTTTCAAGAATTGTAAAATTTTCAACACAGATACTTTTCGGGATCGCTCTTGCAATTTTTATAGTTCATCCTTCCATTTCACCTCTGCCGTCCAATATTGCTGACGGAATGCAAGTTCCGTTTTATAAAGGGATCCTTTTCAACTCCCCCTTCCTTGTTGCTTTATGGATCATTTTCATAATTGTATATTCTGCAAATTCTGTTAATTTTGCTGACGGCATGGATGGACTTGCCGTTGTCCCTTCCATTTTCATTTTTATTGTTATCGGAATTTTCTCATATATTATCGGCAACTTCATACATGCACAGCATTTGCTTTACCATTTTATTCCGGGATCGGGAGAGATCGCAGTTTTTTCAGGAGCAATAGTCGGTGCGGCACTTGGATTTTTATGGTTCAACAGCCATCCGGCAGAAGTTTTCATGGGAGATATGGGAAGTCTTTTTCTTGGCGGAACAATGGGTACGGCGGCAGTTCTTATCAGACAGGAAGTTGTTTTCATAATTGCAGGGATCATTTTTGTCATTGAAATAACTTCCACATTCATACAGGAAAATATCGGATTCAAAAACTTCAGAAGAATCCTTTACAGAGCACCGCTTCACCACCATTTCCACCATCAGGGAATGGCAGAATCAAAAATTGTTGCAAGATTCTGGATAATTTCTGCGATTATGGCTGCTGTTGCAGTAATAACCATAAAATTCAGGTAGTTAAACAAGGAGGAATAAATGAAAAGTTATCGCAAGGAACTGTGGTTTAACACATCCAAAAGGAGAGAATATATCAACATCACAGGTGAAGTTCAAAACGCCATTGATAAAAGCGGTATCAAAGAGGGTTTATGCCTCGTAAATTCAATGCATATTACTTCATCTGTTTTTGTCAATGATGATGAAGCGGGGCTCCACAGTGATTTTGAAGTATGGCTTGAAAAACTTGCACCTGAAAAACCTTATGACCAGTACAGACATAACGGATACGAAGACAATGCCGATGGACATCTTAAAAGACAGATAATGGGGAGAGAAGTTGTTTGTGCCATTACCGGCGGCAGACTTGATTTCGGTCCGTGGGAACAGATCTTTTATGGAGAATTTGACGGCAAAAGAAAAAAAAGGATTTTAATAAAAATAATCGGTGAATGATAAACTTTATAATTAACCGGAGGAAAAAATGGGAATCAGAGAATTGATCGAAAAAAACAGAAGTTACGGCAGTTTTTATGAAGATGAACCTATAAGCGTTGAAACATTGAAGGAACTTATTGATCTTGCAAGAATTTCTCCATCTTCAATGAATCTTCAACCGCTCAAATATATTTTAAGTGCCGACAAAGAAACCAATGAATTTATTTTCGATCATATAAGATGGGCAAGTTACATAAAAAAATGGCAGGGACCGCCAAAAGGGGAAAGACCTTCCGCTTATATTATAATTCTCATAGACAGACAAATAAGAGTTACCGGAGGCAGAGTTGATGCCGGTATCGCTTTATCAAGTATTCTTCTGGGAGCAACCGAAAAGGGCATTGGAGGATCCATCATTTCTGCAGTTGACAGAGCTGCATTTACTAAAAAATTTGAAATACCAGAACACCTTGAGATCATGCTTGTTCTTGCAATAGGAAAACCTAAAGGTGAAATATCTCTTGTTGAAACAGATGATGAAATCATATACTACAAAGGGGAAGATGGAATCACAAAAGTTCCCAAAAGAAGATTAAATGATATAATCTTCGACCCTGAAAAATACAAAAAGCATAAATTCCACGACCATCTTTACTGAACTTCATAATTAAAGTATAAGAAGGGGGATAAACTGCAAGCAGTATGACGAAATAAAAAAACTGCTGATATATTTTAGGGCAAAAAGGTTGTTTTATATTACTGATGTTATTTTACGGGGGTGGTAATGAAGAGATTTTTTGTGGTTTTTATTTTAGGTTTTCTTTTTTTATCATGCGGCTCATTTAAAGAT
>SLGQ01000357.1 GCA_007136595.1 Candidatus Sumerlaeota bacterium
GCACAAGTGATTCAGGCGGTACTTGCAAAGACTGTGCTCCGTGTATGTTTATCCATGTGACATTAACACCACCTTTAGGCAAAATGTCCGTTACCACCATTTTGGTGTCGGGGTTGCTTTTAAGCACCACTACATCTCCAACTGAAAAACCTGTTCTGTCGTTTGTTTTGTTCTGTTCTTGGTTCATTTAATCCTCCTTGTCGGCTTTTTTAACATAAACAAAATGGTTGTTTTTGCTACTTAACACCCCTGAGAACTCTGAGATACAATAAAAACAAAAACCACTTATTACTTTTTTTGTTTTCAGCGAGTTCACTTTCCTGAAAATCAAGTGCGTTTCAAGCAAAACATCAAGGGCTTTCATTGCTGTTTCGCTGATGTCGGGGTGTCTGTGTTTTATTTCTCCGCCCGTTTCTTTCAGCAAGAGCAAGTCATCAATACAGAACACTTCGTCCTCAATTATCGCTGTCAACTTTATTTTTGTCCAGCTCGGAAAAAACTTTTTTCCTTTTTCGGTTTCAAGTTCTTCGTCTTTTACCCACTTTGGCGTTGCATTCATCTTGTCCCCCTTACTTTAAAATTACTACTCTTTCGATCTCCATATCCAAAAGCTCCGATCTGTTTGCATTACAGTCTTTGCAAACCATATGATATTTGTCTCTTTTTTCCGTACCTGCATCCACTTCTATTTTTGAGCCTTTTATTTTTGCAAGCGAGCATACCGTTTCCGTTACGACCAAATTCGTTCCTTTGCAGTTCGGACATGTCCTGCCTGAGTCTGTTGAATCTTTCTGCATCATTGCTTACTCCTGTAGCTTTCTATGTCGAGCCTTTTCCCTATTTCCGAGTTTTCAAGCATTCTATCAACGATGTGGCTTCCATATTTCGCTGTAAGCTCAACAACTGTCAAATTTGTCGTATATATGGTCTTCATTCGTTTTCTTGTTCTTGCCTCAATTACTTCGCTGACAAGTGCTAATTTTGCTTTAACCCTTGCGTCCGATCCAGCCTCTCGTCCTATGTCATCGATTATAAGAACATCCTGATTGTATTCTTCGGCTGTTTTTGTATATGTAGCGGAACTGCATCTTAATATCCTGAAGGTTTTTCTCTGATGATAAGCAATGTGTTTTGCAGTTGCGATCGCCAAATGTGTTTTCCCCGCACCTACCGAACCGGCAAGTATAAGGTTTGTTTTTTCACAACCTTCTTCGGTAAATTTTCTGCATATCTGCTTATTGAGCTCCGTTTCTCTGTCTCTCGGATGAAAACTCTTGAAAGAAGCTCCCTTTTCCCACCCTTCAATATCTGAGTCCTTCATAGACATAGCAAACTGATATTGCTTTTCGGCTTTTTCGACTTCCTTATCTTTTTCAATAGAAGCCAGTTCAATTTCTTTCTGCTTTTCAACGCTCTCCTTTAACTCTTGACAACAATATTCAGACTGGGAGCACCCGTCACTATAGATGATCGACTCGCAATACATACACCTTAGATTATCTTTCTTCGAAAAATCGTCCCTGTGTATGAATTTCCAATGAATTTCCAGAAAATCATACAAATCTTGTTTTTCCCACATTTAAGCCTCCACTAAAATAAAGTTTTGTTTGCAGGCGGAACATAATTTCTGTCCGCATGACATTTGTTTCCTTTAACATCCCTGTTGTGCCAATTCAATATAGTCTGATAATGGCTTGCGTATCTTTTGCCACTTTGAACCAGATAGTTTTCGAGATTTTGTATTCTTTCGGCGGAAGATTTTTCACCGAACATTGCGTCGAGCTTTTCTTTTTCATCGTCAGTAAGCAAAACTTTTTTGCTGTCCCCGTATCTGTGTTTTTCCGGCTTGGTTTTTTTCGGACTCTGTTGAGACTTCAGGAATTCTTCTTCTTTAGATACCCTATCGATAG
Organism: Candidatus Sumerlaeota bacterium; assembly: GCA_007136595.1. GTDB lineage: Bacteria > UBP6 > UBA1177 > UBA1177 > UBA1177 > SLGQ01. The sequence continues at coordinate 1,911 of SLGQ01000357.1, forward strand.
GGTATTCGTAGGGTACTGACAGGGTATCATATCTGTCAAGAAAACTTCTGATAAGTTCCTTTGATTGCACCGCATTTGTAAAATGATTAGCCACTCCCTTAACCTGCTGTTTGGAGACCACCTGAAACTTCGCCATATTCAAAACAAACACCTCGCTTGTTCCCTTATCATACTCCACCATATACCCCTTGCATAGGGTATCGATACCGTCACCGATGTCTTTGTCAGTCAAGTTTGTTTCCAACTTTATCATTTCAAACGGACAATAATATACACCGGAATAGTGAGCGTCAGCAGAGGTTATAAAATACAAGAACAGCAGTTTGTTTTTCGGAGTCAGACTGAGAACTTTCGGGTCTCTCCAAAATCTTTCGTGAACTGTCCTGTAAGCCATATTTACTCTCCCTTGATGTATTGTTTGAGACAATCTTTTTCGCTTTGAGTAGGATACAGAACATTTCTTCTTATCCAGTATATCCTTTTAACATCAATGCTTCTGTCTTCACACCAAGACTTCAATGTAACTTTTCTTTTTTTCAACAAATAGTAAAATTTTCTCCAGTCGTACCGGAATTTAATGCCGCTGTCTTTTTTGGGTCTTCCGGCACTTTTTTTCTGCGACTTGAATTTGTCAAACTTGTCTGGATCAATAGTCAGCCTGTTTTTCCAGTCAAAACCTGTTTCAAGCCCCTCGTAGATATACCTGTATATCGTAGCCGGCGGTACTCCTTTAATGGCTGATAATTCGTTTACTGTTAGCATAATTCCTCCAATTTTTAACCATTTTTTCACATTCAGATTTGCTTCCGTCATCAATAAAATCTACCCTTAAATCAATACCTCTGCCCCAACAGGCAAAAACTTTAGCATCGGGGTTGTATCGGAACGATACTTTTTTTATAAGACACAAACTAATCAATTTTTTTATCTTTTCCATTTTATCCTCCTAAATTACTCCGCCCTCTCTTAAACATAGTTTTACCGGAACTCCGGTAGCCTCTTCGACCTCCCTTTTCGCTTTTTCGTGGTCGAGATTGTCATCACTCAAATGACACAAATATATTTCCCTTGTTCTTGTAAGATCGTTTGCTTCAAAAAACCACAACAGGTCCTGCAGGCTGAAATGTGATTCAAAAACTCTTTCAAGATGCTTGTCGTCACAATCCGGGCTCAGGGTTTCTCTGTCAAAGTTACACTCTATCAAAAAGTGGCTTATATTAGCAAATCTGTATTTCAAATAATATGTGTCTGTGGCAAAAAGAAGCTGCTCTCCTGTTATTCTGCTTGCAATAACATATCCGAAAGGTTCGGCAGCATCATGCGCCACATTGAAAGGCATAACATTCAATGTTTCTATGACAAACTGCTTTAAAGGTTCAAGGATATTTATATACTTGCTTGTGTCTAAAGCTTCTGTGGTTCCACGACTTGAGCAAACCTTTACACCATACAGAAAAAGGTCTTTCCACGCCCTGCAGTGATCCATATGCTCGTGACTTATGAGGCAGTATTTGGGTATGCTGAATCCGGACTTCTTCATTATTTTTGAAAACGATAGTCCACACTCCAACATTATTCTTGTGTGTCCATCGGTAACTATGTAGCAGTTACCAGAACTCCCGCTTGCAAGACAATCAACTTTCATTTTTTTTACCAAACTCTATTTCTTCTGGATCAGGAACTTCGTCATATGTATCAACAGGGTCCGGATACAACCCGTCCTCTGTGACATCAATAACATCTCCTGAATTAGCAAGGTCTTTTTCGTCTGTCTCCTCTCTTCCGTCAGTCCGGTTAAACGAATGTATCATCATATCGAGCGCTTCATCGTCAGAGCTGTTTATAAACATTTTGCAGCACCTGTTTAGAACGGTTCTTCTTGCCATTTCTGACGGGTAATCCTTGTGTACCGTCTTCTGTGTGCTTTTCGACTTTTCCCAGCTTTTTTCAACCTGCCTCATAGTCATTATATCGCTGTATTCCTTTACTGTTCCGTCCGCATCCTTGTAAAGAATCGTAGCATAACAAGCTCTTATTGTTCCTTCTTCTATGCTTTCGAGAGTCTGTGTGTGCTTGGTTACAACTTTTCTTGCCTCGATAATCTCAAACTCAAATTCATCATTTTTGTAAACCGGCTGAGCAAAACAATCAAGAACTCCCTTCAGCCTTTTAACCATAGCCACCGTCCCAAAATACGATCTGTCGGCACATAACTCAGAACCTCTCACGATAAAATACACCTGATTTTTGGAAGGAGAAAGACCTTGTACAACCATATCAAGCAATGCGTTAGCCACCGATTCTCTTGTGCATATAGACAAGGCGGGACGATGCGCCTTGTCTTTCGTCTGTTGAAGCACGAGAAAAGCTGACTTTAATGCATTTTCTGGGCTGTAGTTTTTTGGAAAATATATTTCCCTGTTTTCTTCCATTTTTTTTACCTTAGTAAGAACTTCGTTCTGAATGTCCTTTACTTTTACAACTGCTTTTTCTGTCATTTTTTTCTCCCTTAAATTTTTGTAAGTTTTTTGTATTTTTTGTTGACTGTCAGCTTTATCACCTGACAACCACTCGGTTCAATCTTCACAACGCTTTCCGCATTATCAATAACAACCGGAACTTCTGCTCCGTAATGTTTCTGGAGTATAGAACAAAGCTTTATGCCCGTGTTTATTCTTCCGGCGTTATTTGCTGTGCTGAAAGGTATCTGGTTGCCGTCACAATCAACAACAACTTCGCAACATTCATTCAGTCCGCCGTTTATCTGCCTATCAATCATCTTAAAGTCCATACCAAAGTGTTTTCTTATGTCCGGCTTCATCATTTCAACTTTTGTGAATATAAATTTTTCAAGCGAGTTTATTTTCTTCATATAGTCCGAATGCTGCTCAACGAGTTCATCAAGTCTTTTCCTGTGTTCCGAAATCCTTTTTTCAAGTCGGTCTTTCTCTTCAAATACAGCAAGCTCTTTTCTTAAATCCTCGATAAGCTCCTCAACCTCTTTTATCTCCTCTCTAACAGGAAGCTTCCTTTCATCTATGGTCTCTTTTGCGTTTGCAAGTTTAGATTCCGCTTCACCTATCTCTTTGTCATATTCAGATAAGTCAAGGGGTTTTCTTTCGTAAGTTCCACATTCTGGTTTTTTGAGTTTTGCGAGAGTCTCTTTCATATCTTCAAGAACTGCTACCTCTTCAAGGATTTTATTTGCTGAAGCAAGCTCTTTTTCGTAGAATTCGGCACTTTCATTTATAGACTTTAGCTTCAAAGCCTGCTTTCTTTTGTGCTCTTTTTGCGCCTCGTCTATTTTTGACTGTGCCAACTTTCTGTTACAGGTAGGGCAGGTTTCGCTACCATCCCACGCTTTTTCTTTTGTTTCTTTAAACTCTTTTTTCAGATCTTCAATAGCTTTTTCCGTGTTCGCTTTAATTCTTCCGGCATCAGAAAGTCTTAACTCAAAACTTCTGATATCTCTTTCGAGGGACATCTTCTCGCCATAGTATCCTTCTTCGGTTTCGAATTTTTTGCGGTTGAACTCTGAAAGTTTTTTCTGGTGTTCTGAATTTTCACGCTCAACGATCTCGCTTTTTTTCCTTCTTGCTTTTTCAAGGTTTTCATACAGGTCGGCAGAAACATCTATCTTTCTCAGCCTGACCGTTAGCAACTCCATATCCGACTTTTTTTCGGATATCTTTAATTCCAACTCTTTTCTGTCACCGGTGACATCAGGAAGACTGTTTGTGGCTTCGTCTATTCTTATAACTGTGTCCTGAATTTCGTCATTTACGGAAGTTGCTGATTTTTTAAGCCTTGCCAGCGCATCTTCAAGAAGACTGTTTTGCGTCAGCTTTTTTACAATCTCCGCATCATCATTGTCCATTTTCTGAAAAATCTCGTCATCCGTAACATCGCCGGCTATTTCAACAACAATGTCTCTCCGCTTTTTCCAATGCATTTCGGAAAACTCAAAAGGATTTGTCAAAAGGATAAAAAGATCGGCTCTCAGGTTTGCCTTTACAAATTTGTCAAACTCCGACTTCTTAACTTCCTGCATTCCCGTTCCGTCTTTGTAATCAATATAAAAATCAGTAGTGTGTCCGCTGAACTTCTTTTCCGGAGTACCTCTTTTCTGCACCCATTTTTCCGAGTACACCCTTTTTATGGAAAAGGATTCGTACTCCTGCTCTACGGAATGTTCAAGACCGTGTACAACCTTGTCGTCCACTATGGTTTTAATTTCGTAGTTTTCCCTGCCCAAATGATCCTTCCCTGTCGGACACCACAGGATTGCATCATAAAGGGTCGTCTTGAAAGTCCCATTCTCACCAGCAAATTCATTGACATCCGCATTGATGTCAACCTCAAGGTTTTTAAGTCCCTTGAAATTGATAAGTTTAAGTTTTGTTAATTTCGCCATTTGGTAGCCTCCACTAAAAAAAATAAAATTCACAAAGCAACCATTTTTATATGTTGCTTAATTAGTATCTTAATTAAAAAAAAAGAGAAGTAAAGTTTTTTCTCAAATTATTTTCGGGTATATGTTTTTTTCTTTTATATATTTTCTTTTTTCTTTCTCTTTCTCTCTCTGTTTCTGTTTCTGTTGTATCGATAGGGTATAGTATAGGGTATCGATAGGGTATCGATAAGCTTAGGTTTAATAGACTTTTGAGCTGTTTTGCCAAAAAAAGACGCCCCTGACTTTCATCAGGGGCTTTGCTGATTAGTGGAGGCTTATTTCACTAAACGGCAATTCACATTTTACACATTCTTTGGAACAAGTCCACTATTTTTTAGATAGTCCAGAAAAACATCTTTTGCTTCATCGAAACCTTTGCAGATTTCAACTCTGTAGCCTTGTGATTTTAATAGACAAATCATTTCTTTTTGTTCTTCCGTAACTTTAGAACCTTTTACTCTTTTCATTTCAATATAGAGACCGTGCCAGCCGTTGCAGGGAATCGCCAAGCAAAGATCGGGAACTCCGGCAACCATACCTTCGCACAACATTCTGCTTCTCGATTTTCTGTCTCTAACGCCTTCGTTCGGAACAGAAAAAAGTAATTTTTCAAGTCCGTTTCTTTTAAGCAGATATCTTGCAAAAGAAACAAATTTCTGCTGTTCGTGAGTCTCCAAAGGCGGGGGCATTTTTGTTGACTGGCACTTCAAAAACATTTTCATTCAATCAAAACCTCACAATCCTGCTTAATGCTGAGCTTTTCTTTTACCGGCTTTCCGTCGCTTCCTATATCAACGGAACACCTGATCGTTTTCCCGTCCTTTTCAAAAAATCCTACACATTCAGAATCAAGAGTAACTCCGCCTTCGGTCGTTATTCCGACATGGCAGTCAAGCAGAAATTTTTCTCCGGTTTCTTCTTCTTTAACTTCGATCTTGAAATGGTTTTCACCTTCATAAGTTACAGCCGAAGCACATCCCGCCATTATAACAGCGAGAATGATCATCAACACAATTCTTTTCATTTTATCCTCCTTTCCCTGACTTCATCTTGAAGTTCAGCAATGGTTTTTTCCTGTTTTTTTGCTAATTTGCTAAGATTTTCTGCTACCTGAGTTAAGTTTTTGTTTCTTCCCTGCAGGTACTTTACAACCTTTTCCGCAGTTTTAAGAGCGTTTTTCAACTCAACAATGTTAACTGAATCAACTATCAGCTTCGGAATAGACAACAACAGGTTTGCAATAATAAGTTTCATTTTGATCTCCCGGCTAAAAGGTTTTCAAGTCTTGAAATTTCACTTAAAGCGTGGTCAAGAGCTTCTTTCATTATCAGTATTTTACTAAGTCTATCAAGTTCGGCTTTCATTTCATGCTTATTTTTTCCCATAAGACCGTCAAAAGCTTCTATACCTTTTTTTATCTTTTCTTTAACAGTCATTTCATTTCTTTTCCAACATACCGGAAGTAAGGAACTCCAAGCTGAGCAAGAAAAGCCAGTATAAGCGAAACCCTTTCAACCGCAATCACAACATCTGGACTCTCCGCACTTACCTCTCCGAGAAATACCCCTGTCCGCAAATAAACCACTAAGGAAATCACCGTCAGTATGCTTGCCCATACTGTCCGACTTTTAAGAAGTTTGACTAAAATTTCCACAATCCCTTTTTTTTCTTTCATTTCAAGACCTCCTCTATTTTTTGTTCTGACTCAACCTTCAACTTTTCAAGGTCAAGACTTTCGTGTATTGCAGGATA
>SLGQ01000320.1 GCA_007136595.1 Candidatus Sumerlaeota bacterium
TACCTTCAGAGCGGTTAAAGTGCTTGAAAACTCTGACTATATACTTGCCGAAGACAGTAGAGTCACAGGAGGACTTCTTAATAAACTCGGAATAAAAACGAAAGTTTTTTCATATCACAAATTCAGCGAAAAAAAGTTTCTTGAAAAACACATCGAAGAGCTTAAAAACGGTAAAAACATTGCTCTTGTAAGTGATGCCGGAACTCCTGCAGTGAGCGATCCGGGAAAATATCTTGTAAGGGCGGCACTTGATGATCTTGTTCCTGTTATTCCAATACCGGGACCCTCAGCTGTATCGGCGGCATTTTCCTGCAGCGGTTCAATGAGTAATTCATTTCTTTTTGCAGGGTTTTTGCCATCAAAAGGGGCGGCAAGAGAAAAAGAGCTTGAAAAATTCCTATCATTTGGACTTCCCGTAATATTTTATGAATCTCCTATGAGAGTAAACGATCTTGTCCAAAAACTGGAAAGAGCTGGAGCAAGAATAGTTGTTTTTCGAGAACTCACTAAAATCTATGAAGAAATATTTGTACATGACGGCAGAGAAATAAAAGAAAAAGGGGAATTTACAATCATCGCCGAACCCGCCGCATCAACCACCCAAAATAAAGAAATTGACCCACAACTCCTTGTAATCCTTAAAAAATCAAACCTCACAAATAAAGACAAAACCGAACTGCTCTCAAATATCTATCCCGACATCCCGAAAAATGAGATAAAAAAAGTTCTTATAGCTCTTCAGTGAATTTGAAAAATTCATTGCTTAAAAGATAGACAAACAGTTGTAGTTCCATTTTTGATCGTATTTAGATGTGCTCCATTACTTTTATTTATTATCTGTATAACATTTCCTTGCAAAAAAATTCGGCTTATGATAGAAATTCAGCAACTTGGTGTAATGGTGACAGATGAAACTTGAGTCTGAACAGTTTTTAGAAAAGAATAAAGGTGCAAAAGAATTGATAATGCACCTTTCCAAAGGTGCCTGTTTCAGGGTGATCGTTGAGGATAAAGGTGATATCTGCATTACCAGACTCAGACAGTCATACCTTGTGGCTCCATGGCATGAATCAATGAAACCCGACTTTACGGCAACTTTTCCGGAAGATCTTTTTAATATCATTTTTGTCACTCAGTCTGACAGTGCCAGAGAATTCATTCTTCAATGTTTTTCCACCGCCTTGAAAAAAGAGCACCGGAGCCGTATTTCACTTTCAATCCATACCGGAATTTTAAAACTTACAACCAAAGGCTACTTTAAAATAGTGACACTAGGAGGATCTCAGCTGCTCAGCATGTTAAAAGAGTATGGTCTGGGATCACTTTCATCGATAAAAAAGGCGTTAGATAAAATTACCAACAAGTAACAGAAGAGGATCGTTATGAGCAAAAACCTTCTCATTTATGAAGCAGACCAGGCAATGTCAGTGGCACTGGTAAAATTGTTTTCCACTTACGGTTTTACAGTTTATACTGCAAGTTCTGAAAAAAAGGTTCAGGAAGCACTCAGTGAAGCAACGATGGATTTCTTTATTATCAGAGCTGAAAATCCGGGGATGAAAGGGTTTATGCTTTGTAAAAAGATCAGAGCTATGGATGAATATAAAGATGCTCCCATCCTGCTTACATCAAGTGAAGCAACGGATGAGGTTTTTGAAAGACACAGAGGATTTGATTATGCTGCCGATTACTATATGAAAATTCCTACCGACAATGAAACAATGCTTGCTGCAAGTCATGCCGTATTTCCGTTTCTGGATATCCCTGCAGACGAAGAACTTGATGAGCCTTCTCCTGTTGTTCAGGATGAATCCGAAACAGTTAAAGAACTGAAGCAGAAAATTGAAGAGCTTGAAGAAGCGGTGGCGGCAGCGGCAGAATTATCCGGAGGTGATGACATATCCAAAGGTATCGACACAGAGGAGTTGGAAAATCTTGTTAAAGAAAAAGAGGAACTTTCCGCTAAAAACAGTGAATATGAAGAGCAAATGAGCAAACTTCAGGAAGAAAACGGTGAACTCAAAGAAGCGGTTGCTCAAAAAGGTTTTCAGATACAAAGCCTTGAAGAAAAAATAAATGAATTGGCAGAGGCAGTTGAAAAAGGGGCTTCTGAAAGTGAAGATTCTGCAAAAATCGGAAAAGAACTTTCTCAAACACAAGAAGAAAACAGCAAGCTTAAAAGCCAGCTGGAAAAGCTTGGGGGAACAATTGATGCAGTCAATGAAGATCTTGAAGAGCTCAGAAAAGAAAATTCTGACTTGAAGGCTCAAATTAAAGAACTTGAAACAGGTGCAAAAGAAGGGGAAAGTGAAGAAGTTGAAGCTCTGAAGAAAAAACTTATAGAAGTAAAGGATACCAACGAAGATCTCCATCTCATAAACAGAGAGATGAAAGACAGGGTGAGAAATGTTACTGCCGAGATAGAAGAGGCAAATGGTGAAAAAGAAAAGGCTCTTGCTGAACTTGAAGAAATAAAAAAGACGATGGAAGAAGGTGTTGAAGCGGCAAAGAAAGAAGGGGAAGAAGCTCTTCGTTCCTTAAGAGACCAGCTTGCTCAAGTTGAGGAAGAAAAGGTGGCTCTTACTGCTGAAAAACAAACTTTTGATATTGAAAAAGCGGCTCTTAAATCATCTCTTGAAGAGTGCGAACAAAAAGCAAATGAAAAGGAAGAAGAACTTGCTGAAAAAGCTAAAGCTCTTGAAGAAGCTGAAAGCGAAATGGGCGAGTTGAAAGAAGCTGTTACTGCAATGTCGGAACTGGATCAGCAACTTGAAGAATTAAAGAAAGAGAAAGAGGAGCTCCTTGAGAAAATGGCAGGCATGGAAACAGAGATGGAAGAACTGAAAGAAACTGTGACAAAAGGTGCCGAGATCGCTGAGCAGCTGGAAACAATAATGGCTGAAAAGGGCGACCTTGAAGAAAAACTTGCAGAGAGAAGAGACCGGATAAAAGATCTAAACGATGAGCTTGATAAAATCAGCGAAAAAGTTGAAATGATGGATAACCTTACGGCTGAAAACGAAGAGCTTAAAAAGAAATTTGAAGAAATTGAGTCAAACCGTACGGAGCAGGAAGAACTTCTTGAAAAAACAACGGAAGAGCTTAACTCAATTAAAGAAAACCATGAAAAATATGTCAATGCTTTTAATGGAATAAAAGAGATCGTGAGCAATTTTGATGCTCCTGAATAAAGGATAGAGCCCCGGAATGAAGATCGAAATGGATTTAAAATTTCTCCTGGAAATGCTTCAGGAGTATTCGATAATAACAGAAGACTTGAAAGATCTTATATGTAACAGGCGGGAATATTATCAATCTCTTTTTGAAAACACACATAAAAAAGAGCCTTTTGTCACTGAATTGCTGGTATTTATTTGCGAGAGGGAATCTTTTCCGATAGAAGAGGAGCAAATCTTTAAAATCATTGCCGCCAGAGCAGGTTGCGATTATCTGGTAATAGATCCTCTTAAAATTGATTCACAGCTTGCAGTTAAGACCATCAGCCCGAAATATGGACTGGTCAACAGAGTCATGCCTCTTTACAAAGAGGGTGAAGACATCGTTCTTGCTATGGCTGACCCTTTCAGAATAGATATCATAGATCAGCTTTCTTCTACTTCCGGATGCAACATCGTCCCTGTTGTTTCTTCTCCTGCCGATATTGACAGGGTTGTTTCCGATATTTTCGGTTTTAAAAAATCAATAAAAGCGGCAGCTAAAGATTTCTCAAGAGAAACTCTTAACAACCTTGAACAATTGACAGATCTTGGAAAAGCTAAGTCTATGGACGATAAACATATTATCAACGCTGTTGATTATATGTTGAAATATGCCATTGAACAAGAGGCAAGCGATATCCATATTGAGCCGAAAAGAGATGAAACTCATATAAGATTTCGTCTTGACGGGATACTCCACACAATATACTCATTTCCTTTTGAAGCCCATCTTCCGTTTGTAAGCAGATTAAAAATGCTTGCACGGATGGATATAGCTGAAAAGAGAAGACCTCAGGATGGAAGAATAAAAGTTGTTATGGAAACGGGAACTGAAGTTGAACTCAGAGCAAGTACAGTTCCTGTCGTAAACGGAGAAAAAATGGTGCTGAGACTTCTTGAGTCGGGAAGTTTCGTTAAAAAAATAGAAGATATCGGTTTTACTCATGAACAACAGGATATTTTTTACGATTCGCTGAAAAGGGGCTACGGAATGGTTCTTGTGACCGGTCCGACAGGAAGCGGAAAATCGACAACCCTGTATTCCACTTTGAAAAAACTTTCAACTCCTGAGAACAATATAATTTCAATTGAAGATCCCATAGAAATAGTTATCGAAGAAGTTAACCAGATGGGGGTTAATGTAAAAGCCGGCATTACATTTTCAAGTGCATTAAGACATATACTCAGGCAGGATCCCGATGTTGTAATGATAGGAGAAATAAGAGACAGGGAAACAGCCGGAAATGCAGTTCAGGCTGCACTTACAGGGCATTTGGTCCTCTCTACCCTCCATACAAATGATACCGCTTCAACGATCGAAAGACTTTCCGATCTCGGTGTTGAACCTTATCTGATAGCAGGTGTCATCAACTCAATTGTTGCTCAAAGGCTTGTCAGAAAAGTGTGCCCTTTCTGTTCTTTTAAAAGAAATATGACAGAAGAAGAAAAGATAACACTCCATCTTCCTACCGAAAATGAATATGAAATAAGAGATTCTGAAGGTTGTGTCCGTTGCAGATATACAGGTTACAAGGGACGGACGGCAATTATTGAAATAATGAAAATAACTTCTAAAATGAGGTCGCTTATTTCAAGCGGATCGACAATAGAAGAGATAAAGAACAATGCTGTTATGGACGGAATGGTGACTCTCCGTGAATCAGCTATTAAAAAGCTTGCTGACGGAGTTTCAACTTTTAATGAAATAGTAAAAGCCCTGTATTATGAATGATTTCAAAACACAAAAACAGGAGGATGGGATGATAAACCGTATTTTTTTGTCAGTTATGGTTTTGTTTTTTCTGGTTGTAAGCTGTGAAAATGAGATGGGAGGGTTTACCCGGGAAGATTTGACCATATCTTTTACCACATTTAATGCAAGGATGGGCGATGATCTTCCACACAAAGAATTGAGAAGAGAAAAACTTCTTGATACACTTAGAGAGTTGGACACAGATATAGTATGTATTCAGGAAATTTTTGAAAAGAAAGATATAAAAGCTGTGAAAGATTTTCTCGGAAGTGATGAAAATTCAGAAAAATACAAGTATAGTTGGAATCTTATAACAGATAACGAAGATGTGGAAGCTATACCTGCCGCCTGTTCACAGAGTGATATTGCGCCGATAGGGCTTTGTATCCTTATGAACTGTATGGGGAGCGGCGGACTTGATCCAATTTGCATTGCAACAGAATGTCTGGGAGAAATAATGGCTCTTCCAGCCGATTGCAGAAATTGTCTTCTCAGTGAAATTGGAGGAATTATTTCCGGAGAAGGCGACATAATGGAAATTTTAATGAAATGCACTGTCTCTCAGAAAGTTGAATATAAGTATTCCGGCAACAACGGCGTTATGCTGCTTTCAAAATATCCCCTTAAAGATCGTAATTTTGTTTCCCTTTCATCCAGCGGTGTTTCAAGAGCGGCAATTTATGCCACTCTCGGCAAAATGGAAAGTTATGACAGTGACGGAAATTTAAGGGTTTATGAGCCGAAACCGGGAGTAGGTGATGTTCAGATAATTTGTACCGGACTTTCAAAACCCCTGGAAGGTGAAGATTATGATGGACCTTTCGGGAGCTGGCAACAGGAACAGATGATCCAGGTTTCAGAAATACTTCAACTTGAAGTCAATGAAGATGTTGTCCAGAGGGTAATTCTTGGAGATTTTGCAGGGAACATTGCCGGAGGTATAAACATTCGTGAAAGAAACCCCGGACCGGTTTCATACATTTTGAACGAAGGGTGGTATGATCCCTATTTTGATGTGCACAGAGACGATGAGATCCCATGTACGGTATGTCCGGAAAATCCTCTTGTTGATGAAATTGAACCGGGTTTTGTTCCCGATCATATATTTTTCCGGAACAGAAAAGGATACAAGTTTAAAACTGAAAGATTGCTTATAAACAAGTTTGTCCATCTTGATTTTGAAGCAAGGGAAAAAATAAAGTTCTCTATTTCAGATCATTATGCTGTTTCAACAACTATGACGGTCAGCAAGGAATAGTTTTTCACAGCGGAACGCCGACTCCCTGATATTTGAATAAATCCCGGATACCGTTATCTTTTGCATATACATTTCTAAGATCAAAAAAGTAGTTGTCTTTCATCAGAGAAAGCATTTTTTCAAGATCAAGACCTCTGAACTGGTTCCACTCTGTAAGTATAACAACGGCATCGCTTTCTTTTGCAGTTTCATAGCTGTCATTACAATAAGTTATTGCCCCGTTCCATTTTTCAAGACGCCATTTTGCCTCTTTAAAACCCTGAGGACAAAATGTTTTTATCACTGCTCCCTTTTTGATAAGTTCAGGAATAATAACCAGGGAAGGGGCATCTCTCATATCATCGGTTTCCGGTTTGAAAGTGAGTCCCAGGACAGAAATGGTCTTTCCTTTGATATCTCCCATTGCCGAAGTTATCTTTTCAACCATCTTCATTTTCTGAGTTTCATTGGCATCAATTGCCGATTTTATCACTTTCATTTCCGTCCCATGAGATTTTGCAATGTCAACTATGGCAGATGTATCTTTTGGAAAACAGCTTCCGCCATATCCACACCCTGCATGAAGAAATTTGGGACTTATTCTGCCGTCCATTCCCATCGCTTTTGCAATTTCCTGAACATTTCCACCAACTTTTTCTGCAAGAAGCGCCATTTCATTTATGAATGATATTTTTACGGCAAGAAAAGCATTGCTGGCATATTTTATCATTTCCGCCGTTTCAATATTGGTTTCTACAAACGGTGTATTATTTATATACAGCACCCTGTAAACCTTCTTCATTATTTCTGCCGCTTTTTCCGATTCACAGCCGATCACTATTCTGTCAGGATGTGTAAAATCATGTATAGATTTACCTTCCCTTAAAAACTCAGGGTTTGAAACGACATCGAATTCAGTTTTTACCCCTCTTTTCTCAAGTTCTCCGGCAATAGTTTTTTTAACCAGTTGTCCTGTTCCCACAGGAACCGTCGATTTATCAACCACAACCTTGTAGTTATCCATATATTTGCCAACTTCCTTTGCAACTGCAAGGACATATTGAAGATCTGCACTGCCATCATCTTTTGGAGGAGTGCCGACAGCAATAAAGATCACATCATTGTTTTTAACAGTTTCTTCCATATCCGTAGTGAAAGAAAGTCTTCCGTATCGGTAATTTCTTTCAACAACGCCATCAAGCCCCGGCTCATATATCGGCATGATATTGTTTTTAAGTGATTCAATTTTTTTCTCATCAATATCCATACATGTTACCTCATGTCCGAAATCTGCAAGACATGCTCCCGCAACAAGACCTACATAGCCTGATCCAACTACTCCGATTTTCATGATCACCTCTAAAAAACATTGAAAAAACGATGGATATTAGCAGACACAATAAATAGATGTCAAGAAATAGCAAAGTTAAAACACCGTTAAAGCTACTTCTTTCAGTTAAAAAGTGACAATTGTGAGAAGTCCTTTCATTTTAAAGTTAGAAACAGGGAATGTTGCTGTGATTGGGTGGGAGTTTGTCAGTTTGAGTAGTTATTAAGAGTGCTTTGAATTTCAAGAACTTTTTCGAGAGGAAGTTTTGTAATTTGTGAAACTATTTCGGGAGAAAGTCCGGATAGAAGAGCATTTTTACAAGTTTCAACAGCATTAAAGAAAGCGCCTTCCTGTCTTCCTTCCTGTCTAAGTCTGTCAGCAAGTGAAATCATTTTAACCTCGACATCTCTGTCAACATTAACTTCATCTCTCATTATACGCATGAACTCCTCCTTTTCAAGTCCTA
>SLGQ01000347.1 GCA_007136595.1 Candidatus Sumerlaeota bacterium
ATGAAATATTTCAGTTTAAAGTAATGCAGTTTGGGAGAATAACTGATAGCTGAAGGATTTAATACTTCGATACCTTTCTTTGCCAGTTCTTCCGTTACCATTCCTGCAAAAGTTTCTCCATAGGAATATCCCACACCCTCAACAAAACTGTCACCTATCAGAACAAACCTTCTCCCAGTTTTTTTGAGTGAAACTTTTCTTGGTTCAAAATCTATGAAACTTAGCGAATTTGTATATAAAGGGTAAAGATTTTCATAGTTGCTGCCCCATCTTGTTTCTGTTGAAACAAAAGATTTAAGTCCATGATGGTAGTAATAGTGATCAATTCTGAATTCGTGAACATCTGAATAAACTATGGCGGTGGAATCAAATGCCGAAAACAGTAAAAGAAGAACAATAACATTGATTGATACTGTTTTTAATGTCGCAGAGATCTTCCTGAACTTAACAAGTATTATAAAAAGTGCCGCAAATACAAGCGACATGTAGAAAAAAGGACTTCCTAACAAAAACATGAAAATTTATTTATCACAAAAATAATATTTTTCCAGAAAAATCGTTCTAAAAAATAATTGTGCATGCACATGCTGTTTCGTCATATATTTCTTCAGACTCATTATTCTGATCTTCACTGTCTGAAGGGAGATCGCTCTCTTTGTCACTTTCTTCGCTGTCCCCGGGATCTTCGTTGTTATCCTCAGGCTGTTCAACATCAACCGTCCCGTCGCAGGACATACTTTCTTCTGTGTATAGCTCGATAATATTTTCATCGCAATCAAAATCAACAGCTGTTCTTAAAGGAAGTCCCTTGTTTGAACGGTAGGCATTTTCAACTCCTCCTGATTTTTCATCATATATTAGAGCTATGTTGGAAAACATGGCATGTTTAGGAGGGCTTTGCGGCTCAACTTTAAAGCGGACAAGAATACTTTCACAGTTCCCCGGACCTTGACATATCTCAAGAGTATCAGCAACTTTAAGTCCATAAGCAAGAGGTGTGTTGCCGGAAATATCATCAACAGGTTCATAACATTTGCCGGTTCCTGTTCTGTCTATCTGTGTTGATCCGGGAACATATCTCAGTTCAACGGGTATTAGATCTTTAACTTCAACATTTACAGCAGGCTCATGTCCGTGATTTTCGATCCTTATTTCATAATAAAAAGGTCTGTCGTCACAAACAAGGTTGGGGTCACTGCTTTGTGAATAAACAAATTTTTCATTGGCACCTGGAATATCAAAAGCTGGAAGTCTGGTGTCAACGGAAAGGACAACATAGTTGGTAAGAATAATATCCGCCCCTGTTTTTATGAAAAAGTTGAACCATGTTGTTCCGTACTGAAGATGGGGGTTGATGAACCCGTCAGTAATATCAGGATCATAGTTTAGAAGAAAAGTGTTTATATCCATTGAAAGTTCCCTGATGCATTCCGAAGGTTCCCCTTTATAGTTGTAAGTACGGTATTTACTGTTAAAAGGTTGATCAAGAGGAATGCAGGCATCAGGACCAACTTCTCCAAGTATTAAATTGCTGTGGGCAAACTCACCTATCATTTCAAGGCTTTCTGTTGCACTTGCCACATCATCTCCGTCCATTGTAACAAATGAAACTTTTACTGTTGCCATTTCCGGAAGTTCAAAATTTGCGACATTTATCGGTTTTGCATTTGTTTTTGTATTACTATGCCAATCAAGTCCATGATAAAGATAAAGTCTTTTTCTTGCGATCATAGGTGATCCGTAAATAAAAAGTATCTGCCACCCCCCGATCATTGAAGCACTGTTGCAATATCTGTGATTCGGTGCTTTGCTGCAATCCCATATATCTTCCACCCCTCTTACATGGTATTCCCCGTCCAGAGGAACAACTCCAAGGTCAGTGTCGCCTGTCTGGTAATCCATCAGAATATCAGTGATATCAACTCTGTAAGTGTAGTAATAGTAGCCGCTTCTATGGTATGAATCAAATTCAAGAGATGCCGGAGTAAAGCTGTTTCCGTGAACAGATGCTGTAATGGTATGATCTGAACCGTCAGGCAAGGTGAGTATCACCTCGTTATCGGTAAGCATTGCGGGATCCCGGTCGTCAACCGATGCAAACCAGACTAAAAGAGCCTTTTCTATTATAGCATCAGGAGGAAGGTCATCTTTTTTGAGGATCCCTGTTGTTCCCTCTATCCCAAGACTTGTATCTCCGGCAGGCTCATACATTTCAGGACCGAATACACCTGTATTTGCAAGTAAAGATTTGCCGAGAATGAAATAATCGAAAGCTCCCTCAAAAACAAGTTCGGGGTAGGGGGTCATTGGAGCGGAAAATATATTTGCTGTCAAAAACAACAGCAAAAAAGGCAAGATCGACTTTTTTAATAAGTTCATGTTTTTCTCCCTGAATTATATTAAAAAACAAGTTTAAGCACCAAAAAAGAGATCCCGGAAATAAAATATACTCCGCGATAAAAAGATCTTTCTTTTATAAACCTTTCCGTTGTAAGCTCGTTCTTCAGGAATATCTGCCTGTATAACAGGTGTGTTATTCCGGCTAATGCAAAAGGAATGCAGTGAAGCGGGTCGGCAACTCCTGAAAATATTAAAATAACCATATATATTGTTGCCGCCAGAAACATGAAAAAAGATAATTTTTCCCAGATTTTTTTGCCGAAATATACTGCCCCTGTATTTATTTTCATTTGTTTGTCAGATTCATAGTCGATCAGTTCATGATTTATGTGTCCTGAAGCGAAAAGGATAGCAAAATATATTGATATAAGAAGCGACTCCAAAGAAAAATTTTCAATTATGATGTATCCCATGTGAAAGTGTATTATCTGTCCGGCAAAATGTACCATTGTACCCAAAACAGGCTTGTACTTAAGTCCTTTGCCAGGGAAAGAATATAAAAACCAGATGAAAAAGCTTAGAGTTGAAAGAAAAACGAGCTTTAAGTCTATCAAAAAGAAAAAAACTATAAAAAGGAAAATGAATAATAAAAGTGTAGATATGAAAAAAATCTTTTTTTCAGATCCGAGATCCTTTTTCAGCCTTTCATTTTTTTCATCTTCTCTGATCCCTGAAAGAGCATTGAAAGAATAAATAGCTGAAGAGAGAAAAAAGATCGCTATCACAAAAAGAAAAGAGTTTATGCCAAACAACTGTTCCGGTGCAGAAAATGCAAAAAGAATTCCTGTTGCAGGGAATCCAAGCATCATTGTAACTTCAGCACTTCTTGCTGCTTTTAAGTACTTAAAGATTTTTTTCAAATCGAAACACCTTTATGATCTCAAGATAAGAAAGTTATTTCTTTTCCAGCCTTCCAACTATCGCCATCTTTTTCAGGACACTGTTTCCATGGGGTGATTTGCGAAGCATTCCTGATAGATCATTTCCCGCTCTCAATCCTCTTTTGTGTCTTCCGTTTCTCCACGAAGCATTGCCTGTTACATCATAAACGATACCATCAATAGCCACATATGCTTTGTTCCCTTTTCTGCCGTCAAACTGCGAAAGCTCCTCAACAGTGAACGATCTGTCGGGAACAGGTCTGTTGTCATCTGCAAAAAGTGAAGAGTAAATATAAAAAACAGAAAATGCAACTGCTGTAAAAAGAAAGATTTTTTTCATTGTTATCCCCATTTGACAGTTAAGTTAAAATAACCTTTTACGGAATTAGGATAACTTTTTATCAAAAGAATGCAATAAATCTGAACTTTAACTTCATATTCTGTTGAAATGTTTTTAATAATATGCTATTAACATAGCAGTTCACTTTTTTATGTGTTGATCGCTCAACTGGAGGACTTATGGACAAGATACTCATCCTTGATTTCGGATCACAGTACAATCAGCTTATTGCCCGCAGAATCAGAGAAATGCATGTTTACTGCGAACTTCATCCCTATGATGTCGGAATGGAGTTCATAAAAGATTTTAAACCGTCAGGGATCATTTTTTCCGGAGGTCCCAGCTCAGTCAATGACCCGGGAGCTCCCGATATTGATTCTTCAATATTTAAGCAGGGAATTCCTATTCTTGGAATATGTTACGGAATGCAGTTGCTTTCAGAAAGGCTTGGCGGAAAGCTTGAAAATGGAGGCAACAGGGAATATGGGAGAGCGATAGTTGAAAATCTTGCCCCCAAGTCACCCCTTTTCAGAAACATTTCAGATTCAACTCAAGTGTGGATGAGCCACAGTGATCATGTTTCAAAACTTCCTTACGGTTTTTATCCCATAGCTAAAACTGAATCGATACCTTTTGCCGCGATAGGTAACGATGATGAAAGGATATATGGAGTACAATTCCACCCCGAAGTTGTACATACAACTGAAGGCAGCAGGATGTTATATAACTTTATTTTTGATGTCTGCGGAATAAAAGCAGACTGGAAAATGGAAAATTATATCGAAAGAGCTGTTGCAAATATAAAAGAAAAGGTGGGGGAGAACAAAGTGGTTCTCGGTTTGTCGGGCGGAGTGGATTCATCAGTAACTGCTGCTCTGTTGGCTCGTTCAATAGGGAAAAATCTTTTTGCAATATTTGTAGATCACGGACTGCTTAGAAAAAATGAAAGAGAGGAAGTTGAGAAAAATTTCAAGGATATGGTTAATCTTATTGTTGTTGATGCTTCAAAAGAGTTCCTTTCAAACCTTGAAGGGGTTTTTGACCCTGAACAAAAAAGAAAAATAATCGGAAAAACCTTTATTGATGTATTTGAAAGGGAATCTGAAAAACTTAAAGATGTGAAGTTTCTTGCTCAGGGGACAATTTATCCGGATGTTATTGAAAGTTCAAACAGTTCAAAAAAAGGTCCGTCATCAGTTATAAAAAGCCACCATAATGTAGGGGGACTTCCCGAAGATATGAAACTTGATCTTGTGGAGCCGCTCAGAGATCTCTTCAAAGATGAAGTAAGGGAACTCGGCCTTAAACTGGGACTCCCCGAAAACCTTATAAAAAGGCACCCTTTCCCCGGTCCGGGACTTGCTGTCAGAATACTTGGTGAAATAACTGCTGAAAAATGTGACATACTTAAAGATGCGGATCACATTTTTATAGAAGAAATAAGAAAAGCGGGACTGTATGATGATATTGCACAGGCTTTTGTAGTTCTTCTTCCGGTAAAAACCGTTGGAGTCATGGGTGACAACAGAACTTATGAATTCGTTGTTTCTTTAAGGGCTGTCCAGACAGATGATTTTATGACTGCCGATTGGTATGATTTCGATCATGGTTTCCTTAAAAAAGTGAGTTCAAGAATAATAAATGAAGTGAAAAGAGTTAACAGGGTGGTTTATGATATAAGTTCCAAACCCCCTGCTACAATTGAATGGGAGTAAGCCCGGAGGTTACAAATGAGCAAAATAGTTGTTTCGGATGACAAGTCATTGGAAAACCTTGAAATAAGGTTCGACCATCTTCTGCTCAACAAAGATGAGCTGAAGCAGGAAAAAGAGCGGTATAAACCTCTTTTTGATTTGCTTGATACGGTTCCGGACGACTTTGTTCCAAGCCTTATAATAAATAATGACGGCGAAAAACTTGAAAAAGTGCTTGAAGGCAACGATGAGCTTGAACTTTTTTTCATGATAATGACCCTTGAAGGGAAAACAGCGGAAATCTTTGAAAAGCTTAAATCAATGAAGTCATCCATAGATGGTGAGAAATATTTTGACCTGTTGGTTTTTCTTCTTGTTCACGATAAAAGTATCAAAAATGAAATTATAGATGAAATAAAGTCACTTACAGCAATACCGTCCGACGGTGTTACCGATCTCATTCTTTCAGCATACAGCAATGACCGGCACGATATAAAAAATCCCGATTCAATGGGCTCACATGCCGCAATGTTCTTTGAGGCTTTTAAAGCTGAATCTGCCGGTGAAACAGACAGAGCTTTTTCAATTTATCTCACCCTTTTTGAAAAGTCCGGTTATCACTCTTTCATATATGAAATATTAAAACTTTACCTTATCCAGTATAATGACATAGACCCTGCAAAAATAAACCTTTTTATCCAGAAGATCGGAGAAAGTTCTCTCAATATATCATATTCCAACCTGAAGTTCCTTGAGTTTCTGTATTACTACAGGAACAATATTGAAGACAAACTGGAGTCAACGGTTGCATCTCTGGCTGAAAGCACCGATTCCCTTTATATATTGAGCGTTATTTCCCCGCTTCTTTTCAAATATGAAAAGTGGCATCTTGTTGGTAAATATTACAAACTTGTCGGAAGGAGAACAACGGGAAGCGAAAGAACCAAGTATCTGGAGTTGTTGGCGGACATATACGAAAATAAATTGGATATGCCTGATTTTGCAACTGAGATCCATAAAACGATAGTTGAAGATGACCCAATGAGCTGTTCTGTAAGTTTGTCGAGAGTTCTTTCCGTTTATGAAGAGAACGGACAATGGCGCGACCTTTGTGATCTTTATAAATATCTTGCCGAAAGAGAAGAAAATTACAGCCTTAAAGCGTACTATTTTTATAAAGCAGGGGATGTCCTTCACAGAGAGTTGAAAAACAGCACTGAATCTAAAGAATTGCTTGAAAAAAGCCTTTCTTTCAACCACTCTTTTGAAGTTGTAAGAGCCCTTTCTGAAATATATCTGAAACTTCATGATTATGATTCCTATCTGAAAACACTTATGAAAGAGCTGGAGTTTTCTCTTGATAAAAACGAAAGAATGAGGCTTTTGAGCATAATTGCAGAAACATATATGGATAAAAAGAAAGACTATCTTTCTGCAGAAAAGTATCTTCTTGATATTCTGGAATTATCAGAAACACATCTTCCTACAGTTAAAAAACTGGGCAAAATATACTATAAAACAAGAAGTTGGAAAAAACTCACTGAAATAAATGACATTGAGTTAAATTTGATCAGCGATATTTCCGATAAAGTGAACCTTCTTTACAAAAACGGCTGTATATGTTTCAAGGAACTGGGCGATATGAAAAAAGCCGCCGACTGCTTCATGAAGATACTTGAGATAGAAAAAGACCATGTTCCCAGTCTTCTTTACCTTGAAAAAATATATTTGAGAGAAAAAGATTTTACAAACTTGATAGTTCTTTATAAAAAACTTCTTGAATCTTCAGGATCAGATTCTGAAACAAGACAGTATTATCTCACAAGGCTTGCTGTAATTTACAGAGATAACAAAATGGTGGATGAATCCATTTCAATGTTCAAAAAAGTTCTCGAATTGTTCCCTGATAATATCATGGCAAAAGAAAATCTCAGGATGATTTATCAAAAGGCAGATTTTTCATCGCTTTCTTCAAGCAGTTTTGATGACAGGGAAATAGAAATGTTTGCTGAACTTCAGGAAAGCGGTGATCCTAATGTAGTTGCGCAGCAGTACCTTGAAAGGAGTGAAAATTCTTTCTGGAAACACCTCTATTTTACTAAAAAGAACCTGGATTCTGATAAAGATAAAGGTCAGCCTGAAAAGTTGTCAAGTGATGAAAAGTTTGTTCTAAATATCCTTGAGGGTGAGTTCAGTGTTGAAAATCTTTTAAAAAATTCTTCAAAAAGAATTGCTTTAATGGTTTTGGTCGAAAAATATATCGAGGAAGGTTACTACAGAGGGATATATACTCTTTTGAAATATTATCTTGATTATGAGCCTGAACACAAAAGAAAAGTGTGGGCAGTATTTTTCAGGGGACTGGATAATCAGGAACTGAAAGAAGACCTTGAGAATATCCTTGTAAATGATACTGAAAACACTTACTTCGATATAGTCATGGAAGTTTTGGAAAAACTTTATTTAAAAGAGGAAAATTACTCAACCATCATATTTTTAAGGACAGTATTTGCCAAAAAACTTGAAGGAGACCGAGAAAAATGTGAGTTCATTGATAAGTCTATCAGCGAATTTTCCGGAAAAGCGACATCAGAGCAATTGCTTGATCTTTACAAACTGAGATTTAAATCAACAGGAGATG
>SLGQ01000113.1 GCA_007136595.1 Candidatus Sumerlaeota bacterium
ACAATAAATCCTGTAAAAACAAAAATTATTGCATTCGGAACCACAGGATCCGGGAGAAAACTTGTAGGAAAAGTTTTTGGAGCAGATGCAATAGTTAATGAAATTACCGCTCACGGAAAAGGGGCGGCATCTTTTTTCCCGGATGTTGAAACCATTTTTTAAATTGGTGGACAAGATGCCAAATACATAAGTTTGAAAAACGGGTTTGTCAATGATGTCAATATGAACTATGTTTGTGCAGCGGGAACCGGATCTTTTGTTGAAGAACAGGCAAGGAAACTTGACATTCCTGTTCAAAATGCAGGTCTTGTCACAGAAGGGATAGAGCCGCCTGTAACAAGTGACAGGTGTACTGTTTTCATGGAACAGGATATACGGACACTGCTGAAACAGGGGTATATGAAAGAAGAAGTTCTTGCTTCAGTTTTATATTCCGTTACAAAAAACTACCTTAACAGAGTTGTCGGCAACAGAAAAATAAACCGTGAAAAAATATTTTTTCAGGGAGCCACTGCAAGAAACAAAGGTCTTGTTGCCGCATTTGAAAATCTTCTTGAAGTTGAAGTGGTCGTATCCCCTTTCTGCCATGTAATGGGATGCATCGGAGCCGCTCTCATCGCTCACGAAGAAGTTGCTTCACCTCCCCTTGTCAAGGGGGAGGCAGGGAGGGGGTTTTCATCCTTCATCGGTCCCGACTCCATAGATATGGAAATTATATCAAGAACTGAAACATGTAAACTTTGCAATAACTTTTGCAGGATCAATTTTATTTCCTCAAAAGGGGGAGATGAAACATCATGGGGATATATGTGCGGAAGAGAACCGGGCATAAACTCAAGAAAAGAGATGAAAGAGTTCAAACTTTTCAGAGAAAGAAAATCGGAATTCTTTAAATCTCCCAAAACGGAAACAGAACAGAAAAAAGTTGGAATCCCAATGGCACTTGCCAACCATACATATCTTCCTTTGTGGAGAGAAATGTTCCATCTGCTCGGCATTAAAACTGAAATATCTTCCCCGGTCACTTCAACAAGGATCAAAGAAAACTCATCAAAATATTCAAGCTCAGACTTCTGCTTTCCTTTAAAGGTGTCAACGGGACATGCTGTTGAACTTGCAGAAAGAAACTTACCTCTCTTTTTCCCTTCGATGATAGCCGCAGAACAAACAATGAATACCGCCATCAGCTTTTTCTGCCCTTATGTTGAAAGTGCCCCTTCTGTAATAAAAAGCACCTTGAAAAAGGGGGGGATAGATATTACGGCAAAGTTTATGGAACCTGTCATTGATTTCAGGTTGCCGCCTGAAAAAAACGGTGAATATATCTATGAAAGCATAAAAAAAGTATTCCGGCTTAACAAAAAAGAAGTTGTTAAAGCTTTCAAAGAAGCTTACAGCAAATTCAACGAACAAGTTAAAACTCAAAAGGCAAAAGGTGAAGAATATCTTAAAGAATATATTGAGGCAGGCAAACCGGTTTTTGTGCTTGTCGGAAGACCTTACAATCTTTATGACAAAGGTATAAACCTTGGAATTCCTGAAACTGTAGCTTCAATGGGCTGGCCCGTCATCCCTATGGATATGCTTGACCTTGATACAAAACAGCTTGACGGAACCAACTACTGGAATCTTTTCTGGAATTACGGGCAAAAGATCATTTCTGTAATAAAAAGAGCAGCGGAAAATGAAATGATATTTCCAATATATCTTACAAATTTCAGTTGTGGCCCCGATTCATTCGTGCTTTCTTATGCGGAAGAAGAAATGAAAGGAAAACCGATGCTTATACTGGAGCTTGATGAACATGACAGTGACGGAGGTTACAGAACAAGAATCGAAGCATTCCTGGATGTGGTCAAAAGCTATCTTAAAAACCGTCCGGCAAGTGACAGCAAGCCAATTCCCGATATTTATACAGTTGACAGAAAAATTGACACAGGGAAAGTGTGGACTCCCCCGATGCACAGAGTAGGAACACCTCTTTTTGCCGCCGCGTTAAGAGGTTACGGCTATGATGCGGCTCCTCTTCCATTTGAAACAAAGGAAGAATTCAATCTCGGAAAAAGATATACCAGAGGACAGGAATGTCTTCCAATGACACTTACTCTGGGTGCAATAATTAATCAGGCAAAGCTTGATCCTGAAAGGAAACATGTACTTTTCATGCCTACTTCCGAAGGTCCATGCAGATTCGGACAGTACAACCTTCTTGAAAGGATAGCATTTCATAACGCAGGGATAACCAACATTGACCTCATGTCCCCTTCTTCGATAAATTCTTATCAGGGTCTTGAAGAGCCTTTGAGAAGATATTTGATGCACACAATGATGGCAAGCGACATACTTCTTAAACTTCTTACAAAGTCAAGACCTTACGAAAAAACAAAAGGAGATTGCGACACCATTTTCAATGAATCGATCAAGCTCCTTGAAAGAACCCTTGAAAAAAAGGAAGACCCAAAGCCGGTAGTTAAAGAAATAACCCGGAAATTTAAAGATATCCCTAAATATGGCGGGAAAAAACCGCTTGTGGGTATCGTGGGAGAAATTTATGCAAGATGTAATGACTATGCAAATGGAAATATTATTGAAGTGATCGAAAAAAATGGAGGAGAAGCATGGCTTTCTCCTATGCATGAATGGATATTATATACCGCATGGTTACAGAAATACATGGCAAAACAAAAAGCTTTTTCCCTTTTTGAAGCAGGTGAATCTCTGCTTAAAAACATATATCTGTTCCGGACCGAAAATGCTTACTACAAAGCTGCCCACTCCGTTCTTTATGACAGACACGAACCTCCTGTTGAAAATGTTCTTGAAGAAGGAATGAAGTATCTCCCTCCTGAATTTTCAGGTGAAGCTATACTGACAATAGGAAGAACGGTCCTGTTTGCAAAAGAAGGTGCTTCTATGGTTGTAAATATTGCGCCTTTTGGATGTATGCACGGAATGATAACTGATTCCATATTTCAGGAAATCAAAGAAAAACATAAGATGCCTGTCCTTTCCCAGTTCTATGACGGGGACATCGATATCAATGAAAGAGTTTCAGATATGCTTTCAATGCAGTGAAGAGCATCCCTTTTCTATCCCTTTGACACAAAAAACAGCGGGGAGAGCTATAAAAAATGATATCACAAAAAACCACCCGTATCCTGTAGTTTCGGCAAGAACTCCGCCCACAGTATTAAGAAGAACTCCGCTTATTGCCATAAGACCTGAACCTATGGCATAATGTGCAGCTTTATATTCATCTTTGCAAAGCTTTATAAGAAATATCATGAGAAGTGCCGTCCCCATTCCCGAAGAAAAATTTTCAATACCATTTACAGTTGCGATAAGGGCTATTCCTCCTTTATCAGTTATTTCCGTATGGGAGAAAGCAATTGCGGCATAAAGAAAATTTGTAAAATTCTGAAAAAGAATTATTGGAATTGCTGTTTTAAAAACACCCGTTTTTGATATGAGAAACCCGCCAAAAACCGCCCCGGCAATTGATGACGGAATTCCAATTCCTCCCGATATCCAGCCAATATGAACTCTGATCCCCATATCAACCATGAACGGACCTCTCATTAAGCCGAGCATATACTCCCCTGCTCTGAGAAAAACAATAAAAACAACAGCATAAATCATATTTTCCCTTTTAAAATAAGAGATGAATGCCGATTTAAAAGGAGCTTTCATATCATCATCCTGAGCTTTCTTTTCTTTGGCTGAGGGAAGAAAAAATCTGTGAAAAACATAGAGAACAAACATTATCAAAGCCGCTGCTCCGTAAGCACACCTCCATGAGATTGCTGTTCCTATCGTAATGATGATCCCTGAACCGAAAGCAAGGGCTGCTCTATACGCAAAAACTCTGAAACCTATCTGTTTTTGCTGAGAACCTTTATCCAGTGAATCCATATAGAAACCATCTATCGCTATGTCGTGAGTTGCTGAAAACAAAGCTCCGCAAGCAAGGCATAGAATTATGGGAGAAAAACTGTCATAAAAAAGAGAAAAAGAAAGGAGTGCAAGAACAAAAGCAATCGCAAGCTCCATATTAAAAAGCCAGTTTCTTAAAGTTGACTTTGAATCAATAAAAGGAGCCCAGAGAAATTTCAACACCCACGGGATCGATAAAACTGACAAAAATCCTATCGTTGACAGATCTGCCCCCAGATCCCTGAACATTATCGAAGGAATAGCTGCAATAAGAGAATAAGGGAGTCCTTGTGCAAAATAGGTGGTGAAAACCCAAACCACATTTTTCAGTTTTATGTTCCCGGACATATTTTTCAAAGCGGTCACTTGATTGATAAAACAGCTTCTTTGATTATTTCAACAAACGGCTTTTTCAAATATGGCTTGGGAATTGAGCTGAAAAAACCGAAATCCTTAGGATTTGAAATAACGGGATCTTCAGAATAACCTGATGTTGCAATGGCAATGACATCTTTATTAATTTTTTTCAGTTCAGATAAAGTTTCTTTACCCCCCATCCCTCCGGGGATCGTAAGATCAAGCAAAACTATGTCAAACGGTGTATTGTTGGAAATATTTTCTTTATAAACTTTAACCGCTTTTTCACCCGACTCGACTTTTACAACTTCAAAACCGGCTTCCTGAAGAATTTTTCCGGTCACCTCTCTGATAATAAAATCATCATCCATCACCAACACTCTCCCCGGAACAGGAGCTGTCTCCCTTTTTTCTCCATTTTCACTTTCAATATCCAACGGTTCACTTGATGCAGGAAGATATATGTAAAAAGATGTTCCATTCCCAATATTGGACTTGACATCTATAGCTCCTCCATGTTTTTTTATGACAGACCACGAAACTGCAAGACCAAGACCGCTCCCTGTCTGTTTTGTGGTAAAAAACGGATCAAATATCTTTTTGATATATTTTTCAGGGATACCTGTCCCTTCATCTTTAATTGAAATTTTTATGTATTTCCCCGGCTCAAGAGAGAGGGAGCAGGATTCTTCAACCACATGGTTTTTAAGACTGAACTCTATTTTCCCTCCTTCAGGCATGGATTGCATGGAATTTATAGCCATATTCTCAATAGTTTGAGCAATTTGACTTGAATCGTATTCACATGCCCAAAGTTCTTGATCAAAATTAAAAACAGGCTTGACCTTTGACCCGCTCAACACAAAACTGACAGTCTCTGTCACCGTTTTGGAAATATCTCCTGCTTTTTTACTGGGAGTTCCACCTTTTGAGAAAGTTAAAAGCTGTAAAGTCAGATCCCTTGCTCTGGAAAAAACGGAGATAGATTTATTAAGCAACTCTTTTGCCGCAGGAATGTCACCTTTGTCAAGCTCACTTCCTGCAAGTTCTATCGTGCCGAAAAGTCCACCGAGAAGATTATTGAAATCGTGGGCTATTCCTCCGGCAAGAATTCCTATCGATTCAAGTTTCTCTATCCTTTTTATTGCATCTTCAGCTTCTTTTTGTTGTGTAAGGTCAATTATCACTCCTCGAAACCCGATAGGAACATTGTCTCTCAATATCACCGAAGATTGGAGCAACATCGGAAAAGTGGAGCCATCTTTTCTCAGACCTGTATATTCAGTGTAGCTCTCTTTTATTCCACGCATCCTTTTAATTGAGTTTTCCTTTGCTTTTTCCCTGTCCTGGGGAGCAACTGCGGAAATGACATTTATTTTACGATAATCGTCATTTTCATCAAACCCGAATAACTTATGAGCTTTGCGGTTAGAATAAGTTATAAACATATTCAAGTCAGTTTCAAAGATAGCTTCGGGAAGCATTTCAGCTAAATCCCTGAATCTTTTTTCATTTTCAACAAGAACCTCTTCGTGCTTTTTTTTATCGGTAATATCTCTGACCATTGCGAGAACCTTATTTTTTTCAAGAGGAACTATTCTCGCTTCATGATATGCAACACCTTCATTTCCCGGCAACTCATACTCTATCACCTTTAAAGCATTCTCTTTTATACACTCTTCATAGACCGCAAGCTGTCTTTTTGCCTCTTCTTCAGAAAAAACATCAAATATTGAAGAGCCTATTATTTTGTCACCGGGCAATTTCAATCCCTCGCTGTCAGTTGCATAGAAATCTATGAAAGTGCCATTTGAATCAAGAATGAACATATTGTCGGGAATTGCACTCAAAACTGCATTAAGCCTGGTCGTCTGCTGCTTGAGTTCATCTTTAACTTTATTTCCTTGTTGTGTCATGAGACCCTCCCTAATTG
Source organism: Candidatus Sumerlaeota bacterium (assembly GCA_007136595.1). Lineage (GTDB taxonomy): Bacteria > UBP6 > UBA1177 > UBA1177 > UBA1177 > SLGQ01. The sequence continues at coordinate 6,224 of SLGQ01000113.1, forward strand.
ACCGCAAGCGGCAAATTCATGTTCACCTTTAGATTTTCTTATTGTTGTTGTTATATTACCATTCATAAGCAATTTTTGGAATTTTAAAATATCATCTCTTTCTGTTGACTCAAACAATGCACCTTCAAAAGTATTGAACGGTATCAGGTTTACCTTGGCGTTAATCTTTCTTGCAATTTTTAAAAGCATTTTTGCATCCTGCAAGGAGTCGTTGAACCCTTTAAGCATTACATATTCAATAAGAACCTTTTTCCGGTGATGGGCAGGATACTTAATTGCAGCTTCAAGAATTTCAGATATGGGATATTTCCCGTTCACTCCCATGATCTTCAATCTTTTTTCATCAGTTACAGCATGAAGTGAAATAGCAAGGTTCACACCTGTCAACTCTCCGAGGGGAACCATTTTATCAGCAATACCGACCGTACTCACCGTTATTTTTCTGTTTGAAAAATTAAGTCCGTCATCATCAACAAGCAGTTTTATTGATTTTACAGTTGCATCAAAATTGAGAAGAGGTTCTCCCATCCCCATATAAACAATGTTGGTTATCCTCTTTTCTTTAGATGACAGATATTCCGAAGCTTTCAATATTTGACCGGTTATTTCCCTTACAGAAAGATCTCTTTTAAAACCGATCGTTCCCGTTTTACAGAAACTACATTTTAAAGGACAACCCACCTGAGTTGAAACACAAACTGTAATTCTGTTTTGATCGGGAATTATTACAGATTCTACTTCACAGCCGTCATCAAGCTCAAAAACCATTTTTTCAGTTCCATCAGCTGAACTTACAATCACTGGAGTTTTTAACGGAGTGATCGAAAAAAGATCTTGAAGCTTTATTCTATGATCTTTAGAAAGATCGGTCATTTTATCAAACGAATATATTAACCTGCTGTATATCCATTTTATTATCTGGCGTACTCTGTACCGCTCAAAATGATGTTCCAGAAGCACATTTTCCAAATCTTCTTTTGAAAGGTTGAGAATTTCCATAAGCTATATCAAAAAAATCAAATTTTTGCGTAAGGGTTTCTCTGCTTTTCCCAACCTATAGTAGTTGTCCCCATGTGCCCGGGATAAACTTTGGTTGAGCCTGGAAGAGAAAAAAGCTTGTTTCTGATACTCGAAAGAAGAGTCACGCTGTCTCCACCGGGCAGGTCTGTTCTCCCGACACTCGACTGAAAAAGGGTATCTCCTGAAAACAGAGCATCATCTATCAGATAACATACACTTCCTACAGTATGACCCGGAGTATGTATCACTTTAATATCAAAAGAACCCGATTTGATCACATCTCCATCTTTGATTTCCAGATCTACACCACCTGAATAACTGTAATTTATACCGAATCCGAAAGACAAGTTCTTTTGAGGGTCATACAGTGCATCTTTTTCCAACTCATGGACTCCCACTTCAGCTGAAGAACATCCTTTTTTGATGTCACCCAAAGCTCCAATATGATCAAAATGGGTATGTGTCAGAAGAATATGTTTTATTTCAATTCCAAGAGAATCCACCGCAGAAATTATATCCCCGGCTCCACCGCCCGGATCAATGATAATCCCTTCTTTTTCATTATGAACGATATAGCAGTTCGTACCTATCGGGGGAACTTCAAAAGTTAAAATTTTCATCTATTTTACCAACACCTTGACAGCATCAATATATATTCCTTCATAGTTAACAGAATCATCGCTGGTAAAACGGAAACCTATATTAACGGTTGAACCTTTGAAGGCAGAAAGATCTCCTGTAAATTTATAATATTTTCCACCCAAGGTTTTTGTAATTTTAGTTTTAGTGTTATCAAGGAGATCAAGATGGGAAGGAGTGTTTGCTTCAAGAATTATACCTTCAAGTCCTGCCCATGCTTCGGCTTCTCTTTTTATAAGAACTTCCGCATAATCTGCCGGCATAAAGTTGTTCCCTTCAATTTTAACCCATGCCATGAATTCAATGAAGGGTGTCCCTTGTGATGGAATTGACACCATATTGTTAAACCTGGCAAGGTCATTGCTGTTGCTGTCATAGTTCCCATCCAAACTTGTCGCAAGAACTCTCGCTCCGGAATGAGCCTGCTCCGGTCCATTAGTTGGAACACCTATTTCCCATACACCTTCAACTGTCCAGTTTACACCGTTATCTTCAAAATCTTCTGAAAGGATAACATTACCGGGGTCTCCAGTATCTCCAGTATCTCCAGTATTTCCAGTATCTCCAGTATTTCCAGTGTCTCCAGTGTTTCCAGTGTCCCCAGTGTCCCCAGTGTCTCCAGTATCTCCTGTATCTCCTGTATCTCCTGTATCTCCTGTATCTCCTGTATCTCCTGTATCTCCCATATCGGGATTGTAACACTCTCCTGTCGCAAGGTTGCATTTCCATTGGGGATAACTGCAGTCATCATCGGATTTACAGAAAAGCAGATCGGCTTCAGCATCCGTTATGCAGAATCCTTCTGAAATAAAACACTGCCAACCAACTGGACATTGAGCGGCAGACAAACATTTTGTCCGGTCTCTGCAAAGATATTTTTCAGTGCCTGTATCAAAATCAAGTTGCGGATTTTCAAGATCACAGTATTGATCTCTCCTGCAATCAGAAGTCTGAGTGCAAAATGCATGTGTAGGGGGAGGATCATCATCTTCAGGAATACAACTTCCAAAAACAAAAATTAAAATAAGCAATACAGACAAACCGAAACATTTCAAAAGTTTCATCTCTACACCCTTTATCAATCAAATTTCAACACCAGTATTGTAATGGTCATCTATAAAAATATCAACCTTTTTCTAATTTACTGACCGTTTTTTACTTGGAACTTAAAGTTTTTTTAATATAATCCACTGACAGATCGTCTTTTGGAGGGACATTTGGCTATACTGAAAATCTTGACAACAGGTAATCCGGTACTGAGAAAAAAAACAAATGAAGTAAAAACTATCGATGAGGATATTCTCAGGCTTATTGAAGATATGTCAGACACCATGAAAGCGGCAGGAGGATTGGGACTTGCTGCAAATCAGGTAGGTGTTTTAAAAAGATTGATCCTTATAGATGCCGGATACTTAAGATATGATGAAGCTATTGAAAAAGGTGAAAACCCTCCCCCTCCCCAATTTGAACCTGTCGCAATGATAAATCCGGCAATAGAGTCCAAAGAAGGTTGTACTTCTATAATGGAGGGATGTCTCAGTGTCCCCGGATACAGGGCAGAAGTTGAAAGAGCTGTCAATATCACTTACAGTTATACAGATATAAACGGGAAAAGAATAGTTGACAAGGCTGAAAATCTTGCAGCTATTGCTATCCAGCATGAAATAGATCATCTTGACGGGATCCTGTTCATAGACAGAATAAGTAATCTGAAAAAGAACATTGCCATTAAAAAAGTAAAAAAATATCTTGAACAAATCGAAGAAAATGGAGATCCGGTTGAAAGTGCTCTTTATGGGAAGTCCTGATATTTCGGTTCCATTTCTGGAATTCCTTTATAAAAAAAAATGTGAGATCATAGTTTTCACACAAAAAGATAAAATAAGGGGAAGAGGGAAGAAACTTGTACCGACAGCTGTGGCTTTGAAAGCTGAACAATTACAGCTACCTCTCTATAAAACTTCGGTTAAATCAAAAGATGCGTTCAATATAATTTCAGATTTCAAGCCCGATATTTTTCTGGTTGTGGCTTATGGACAAATAATACCTCAGAATGTTCTTGACCTGCCCCGTTTTTATCCTCTGAATGTACATTTTTCAATACTCCCGGAATACAGAGGTGCAACACCGGTAAACAGTGTTCTTCTTGAAGGAAAAAGCTCTACGGGGACATCCATAATGGAGATGGATGCCAATCTGGATACCGGCGACATCCTTTTTGCTGAAAAATGTGAAATAAACAATGAAGATAATGCCACATCTCTTTTTAAAAAGCTTACTGAAATTTCAATAGATCTGCTTGAAAAGAACTGGAGTGAAATTTGTAACGGCAAAGTTGTTCCGGTTCCCCAATCCGGAAACGCAAGTTACACGAAACTTATAGACAAAAAAGACCTTATAATTGACTTTAACTGCGACTGCATTGATGTAAACAACAAAATACGGGCATTTAATTACGAACCGGGGGTTAAAACTTTTTTCAGAGGCAAAACCCTTTTTATTGAAAGAGCCGTAGCTGAACCGGATATCAAAGGGGAACCGGGGATTATACTTTCGGTAGAAAAAAAGTCTTTTGTTGTCGGTTGCAAAAAAGGGGCTCTTAGAATAATTTCTTTGAAACCCGAAGGTAAAAAATCTATGGTTGCAGATTCATTCATAAACGGATATAAACCCCTCACAGGAGAAATAGTTGGATGAATACACCCAGAAATCCTAAGCTCACCGCTGCAAATCTCACAAGAACAGTACTTGATCAGTCATTGTTCATAAATGAATTACTCAATGATTCTCTTTCAGCTTTCGGTTATGATGAAAGAAAATTTATAACAGAGCTGGTTTACGGCACTGTACGGAATATGGATCACATTGATTTCTGGGTGAACAAGGTATTTAAAAAACCATTAAAAAGGATAGATCCTGAACTTCTCGGCATAATAAGGATATCTCTTTACCAGATCATTTTCATGTCTAACAGGGAAAACAGGTCTGTTGTAAATGAAGCTGTTGATTTGGCAAAAAAATGTGGGAAAGAAAAGGCGGCAGGGTTTGTCAATTATATTTTAAGGGAAGTTTTGAGAATAGGTCCATCAAGAGAAAATATGGAAAAATATTTTGAGGGAAACCCCGATCTTTTTCTGCAAACATATTACTCCATGCCGAAGTGGTTATTTGAGAGAATAAAGCTTTTCAGTCAGGAAGAGAACATTGAAGATTATCTCAAAGTGATCAACACGCCTCTGGGAATAACCCTCAGAATAGAAGGTGACAACTCTGCAAGAGACAATCTGATAGAACTTCTTAAACAAAAAGGAGCTGAAGCTCAACCGGCTAAAGACTGCAAATTCGGTATATACACTTCAAAAGCTGTAAATTACGATATGCTTAAAGATATGGAATCAGTTTTTATTCAGGATGAATCTTCACAACTTGCCGTTTTTGAAATGGATATAGAAAAAGGTGATAAAATAATCGATGTATGTGCCGCTCCCGGGGGAAAAACACTGTTTGCTTCATACTTGACAGGTGATGAGGGAACTATAGTTGCCGTTGATGTAAACAGACACAGGCTAAAAGTTCTTGCAGATACGGCAATAAAATACAGAAAAAAGAATATTGAAATAAAACTCCATGATGCTACGATATTTAATCCTTTGTGGGAAAATAAATTCGACAAGGTGCTTATAGATGCTCCATGCAGTTCATTGGGAACCATCAGGAGACATCCCGAAATGAAGTGGCTGAAAAATGATAGTGACCCCAAAAGGATGGCTTTGATGACCTCAAAAATATTGGAGTCTTCAAGCAGGTATGTTAAAAAAGACGGGATAATACTTTTTTCCGTATGTACTTTCACGCAGGAAGAAACAATAGACCAGATCGATAATTTCTTATCTGAAAAACCAGGATTTATATTGGAAAAATCTTTTTATACCGTAAGCAGTATCCACGATAACAGAGATGCTTTTTTTATCTGTAAAATGAGGAGAAAACAATGATCAAAATCGCACCGTCGATCCTTTCCGCCGATTTTCTGAAACTTGAATCAGAAATAAAATCGATCGAGTCAAGCGGAGCCGACCTTGTCCACCTTGACATAATGGACGGAAATTTTGTTCCCAATATTACATTTGGACCAATGATAGTGAGTCAGATCAGAAAAGTTACCAAGCTCCCTTTTGATGCACATCTCATGATAAAAGATCCTCAACTTTTCGCACCTCTTTTTGTTGAAGCAGGTTGTGACATGATAACGGTACATGCAGAAACTGAAACTCACCTGCATAGAACACTCCAGTTTATAAAAAAACTGGGCGTTAAAACCGGAATATCTGTCAATCCTCATACCCCTGTTGATTTTCTGAAATATGTGGGTGATATTTGCGATCTTTTTCTCATAATGAGCGTGAACCCCGGATTCGGCGGACAAAGCTATATAGATTCTGCAACTGGAAAAATAAAAAAAGTGAAAGAAATTCGTGAAAAATATAATTTCAACTATGAAATTTCAGTTGACGGCGGAGTCAATGACAAAACAATAGAAAAAGTTGCCGGAGCAGGAGCCGATATCGTCGTCATGGGTTCCTACTTCTTCGGTAAACCTGTAGAACAAAGAAAAAAGATCGTGGAAGATGTTAAAAACAATTTATTTCATAGTGAAACTTCTTGAATTCCCCTCGATAGTTTGCTCCAGAGAAGTTCCAAGAGTAAGAAGATCATATATTTTCTCGTTGTTTTGAAGCAAACCGTCATATTTGATGTTTTTAAGCTTCTGAATTGCTGACTGAAAGTTTTTTGTTGATGTTGAAATGAAACTGCTCATAATTCTTTTTTAACCTCCCAGTGACCACGAGTTCCGCCAATTCGCTTTATCCAGCCATCATCCCGAAGTTGCTTTATATTCTTCTCAATTGCCGTTGTACTGACACCTAGTAATTCAGCTAACTGAACACCAGAAATTTTAGGATTTGCTTTCATCTCAGATAGAATCCTCTCTTTGATATTACCCAACTGATTACCCAACTGATTACCCAACTGATTACCCAACTCTTCTGAAACTTTTTCCTTAAACAGTTCAACAGCAAAACCACCAAATCGTTCTTCAAAAACTGGACGAGAAAATCCATGTTTCTCGCAAGCTTCAGTAATTTTCTCCACTCCACGACCCCAAGAATCTATGTACCCAGCTTTGTAGCAGATATCCGCAATTAGCGGATTACGGGGAAAAGACTCGTGAGTTTTAAAAAGTTTTTCGATCGTCAATTCAACAGGCAGTGCTCCTGCATTCCATAAAGAAATTTTATCATCCATCACTTTTAACTGAGTCATGCTGCCCATGTAGTTGCGATGTACCAATGCATTCAACAACATCTCTCGCAAAGCCGGAACAGGATATTCCAGCTCTTCAATTCTACGAAGTCCCTCAAAACGAACTGGCTTGATAAGAAACTTTTTTTCAAGTTGTTCCATCACATCACGAATCATTTGAAATAAATTGCCTTCACATACTTCCTGAAAACGCATATCTACAACGTTTTCACCAAAACGACCGATTTTCACGAATAGATTTGGAAAAAACTCTCCGGGATCTTTCCCAAATAAAACCAAAGCTGCATTTGTTAAACCATCCCGGGTTAGCAAACGAAGTTTTTTCAGCAAGTCCTCAGTTGAAAGATCTGAAGTATCCGGCAAACGACCTGCAGTGACTGCCTCCTTTTTGAAAAGCTCAACTGTTTTTTCATCAATATCATCGAGTGTTGCATTATCTTCAACCATCCGATCCCATGTCATTCCCATTTTTTTCAAAAGAAAATCATTCAGAGCTTGACCTTTCAGTTCCTGTTTAACACTACCGGAGCGCCAGTAGTAGGAACCTCGCAAAGAAATGGGAACCGTTGAAGGCTTAACAACGATTTCCAGAAATTCTTTACCTTCATCTTCTAACAGATTTATGTCTGGCATCAATCCCAGAAGATCACGAATCTTATTCGGCAAGTCCTCCAGAAGTTTCCTTACATTCTTCAAGCCCACCGTCTTACCGGAGTCATCTTTACCGATAAAAATCCGTCCGCCCTGAGCATTTGCAAAACCACATATCCACCTCAGATAGTCATCATGCCAGTTTTGCTTCCATTCAATGTTTTGAGATTCTTTGGAACTGCTCATTTATTTTCTCCTTTTTTCGGTTCTTACTCTGTAAAGCCGTTCAGTAAATCCACCCTCATTTTCAAAATCTTCTGCAAGTTTTGCAATTTGCCTGTCAAGTAAGTGACAGGCAAGATTTAAAAGTGAAAGTGCAGCATTTGCAACAAGGGAGGAAGAACTAAGGGAACACGGACTGTCACTGACCGGCACGGACTTAATACTGATACTGTGTTCGTCCGTGGTTGTCCTTGTCTGTCCGAGATCATCCATTCTTCCCTTCTTCCCAATCTCCCTTTCTTCCTTCACCCACGCTCTTACATCTTCAAGTGTTTTGCACTGTTTTTCCTTGAATCTGACAAGTGCCGGGTGATCATATTTGAGTTGTTCGAGCCCTCTTTGTCTAAGAAAATCTTCATAGTCGAGTTTCAGTTCTTCAAGGCTTGCACGGGCAACATTTGTCAGTTTGAGTTCGGTTTTTTTGGATGTTCCCGATGCTTGGGAACCTTCTGCTATGTTCTGGACACCGCTTCTTGCGGCTTGTACCATCTGGTCACGGGTTCGGGAGTATTTGTCAATGTAGAGTTCGCAGAAACGGACAGTTACATCATATACCAGTTGTGAAATCTGGAAGCTTTTCAGTTTGCGGTAACCGCCGTGTTTCGGGATTAGGTTAGACATTTAACTCTCACTACCCCATTTCTTTTTTGTTTGCTCTTAGGAGCATACACTCCTATAGATACTCCACCTTGCTCCTTTACCAACTTCATTGCTGGCACATCTGTTAAACCATCACCTATGTATATGATGTGTTCAAAAGGAACAGGTCTTTCTTCTTTTGGAATATAATTATTGATTTTAGAATTGTCCCATGAATTGTCTATCCCTTTATTGATTCTAAATAGAAACTGTGTTTTTGTAGTATAGTTTAATGCTATTGCAGGCCATTCGGGAACATTATTCACATCATATTTAAAACTTGAGGCATAAATAATTTTAAAGAACCTTGCGATGGTTGTTCCTTCAATCATTTCCTTTGTTCCGGAAGATATTATATAGTGATTAATTCTTATATTTTTTTCTCGAGCGTACAGATCGATTCTCTTAAAATAATTCTCTACGCCTTCAAAATAGTTCACTTTTTTTCCATGTGCTTTCAAGCTATTTTTATCAAACCTAACTCCTCTAGCTTTAGCTTCGTTTATTAAAAGGAACATATATGCCAAAATTTCATCCATTTCATTATTTCTTGTTAATTCTTTAACTTTTTATCTTTCGGTGGACACGGATCCTTGCTATAACTGTTTGCGGCACCTTTAACAGCCCATCCTTCATGCTGTTTTAAAATATGTTGGATTTTATCGTTTGCCATAACTATTCCTCCTAAGCACGAGTTCTTTCAAGTGTTTTATTGTAGCTCGCCCCATTACTTCTCCTCAAAACTTCAAACTTTTCTTTAACTTCTTCTCAAATTCTTTGGCAATTTTATCAGCTTCTTTCTTGATGAATTCTTCGCCTTCTTTCTCCACTACTCTCATCATTGAATCAAAGTCGTTCAGTTTCCCACAGTTTGCACACTTGACCATTTCTCCATGTTGCGGCTGATAGTTGTCATGCGGAACAACGAAATCAGTTGAGAAGCAGAATAAACATTTCATTTTTACCTCCTTTTCAGCGTTCATTTATAACCCCACTTTTGAAAGTGCTGCACCAGCTGCAACGCCTATAATTGTGTTCACTAAAGGATGTTCAAGAAACGCTTTCAACTTGCTTTTTGCTTCCTTTTTTTCTTCTTCAGATGCATCTGACTTTTCAATTTGCTCAACCAGATTTAAAAGCATGTTTTCTATGTTCATTATATTGTTATTGCCGATCTGAGTGGCACCATGCGAGGTTAGTTTTCTAATGTATGTGTTTCCTGAATTTTCAAACCCAGATTTGTCTTGATTCAATGAAGAAATTGCTCTTCCTTGCCCTAATTCAGTTAGCTGAAGCCAATCGTATTTATCACCACCTATAGCTGAAAATCTAACATATTTTCTTGAAACACAAATATTCATAATTTGTGAGAATTCTTCAAAACTTATATTATGTTTTTCTTTAAACAAATGGAAGTGCTCATCGAACTCTATGTTTTCTGAAAAATTAAAAGTTACAGCATTTACACCAAGTCCATGGTTTTCCACCTCGTCATTCATAAAAACCAGCAACTTATCAATCCATTTTTCTTTTTCTGATCTATCCATCATTTCCCCTCCGCCTCATTTATGCAGATCATTTCGTGCATGTCCACAATATGGTTTTCATCTATCCCACCCTTTAAACTGTTCTCTTACTTTTCCATTTCCAACAAGGTCAGAGAATTTTGTGTAATCTGACTCTTCTTTTCTTATTCTTCCTGCGATAACAGCGGGAGATATTCCTAATTGTTCTGAAAATCTTATGACATCTGTTTTTGTTAAAAGAAGTTCTTTGTTTTTGTTCCATGTTTTAAGGGGGATAAAAGCATTGAGTGCGAATTTGTCCGCTGCCACTTCTTTTTTATCTGAATGGTTGTCGGATTCAATATCATCCATTATTAATTTGTTGCTGCTGTTTATGTCTTCATTGTAAATATGTCCTATTTCATGGAGAAGCGTAAACCAGAAATTGTCAAGACGGTCATATCTGAGGGTCATTGCAATTACAGGATTGCCTTTTTCTGAAAGGAAACATGCTCCATCAAGTCTGGTTTTTGGAAGATGGCTTAAAATAACAAAGTGAATTCCTGTTTTATTTAAAGCTTCTTTTACAAGTTGGACTCCTGACGGAAAGTAGCTCAATTTAACAATTCTGTCAACTGCATTTTCCAAGCTTTCACGGTTATAGGAAGGGAGATTTTCTTCATTAACTAAATTGATCACTTTTGCCAGCCATGCTTTCAGGGAATCATCATCCCCTAAACCAGTTTTAGATTTTCGATAACACGGATCAAGTTTCATTCTGTTAAAACCGCAAAAAAGCTTTTCCAGACACTCTTCCCAATACTCCTTTACTTCATTTAGATTTTTACAGTCTGAATCAAAATAACCTCTTTTAAACATCTCAGAAAAAGGAAATTTTTTCATCTCATATTTGCAAGAATTAAGTTTTGCGGTGCTATCTTTAAGAAGCACTTCAGCAGGAATTCCTAGCCCTTCATGAAGAGCACGGATCATTGAAAGACTTAGCGGTCTTTTTCTGTTAAGGATTTCTGAAACTTTACTCATACTCCCAATATATTTGGCAAGATCTTTCCTATCCATTCCCGATTGTTCCATTCTGAATTTTATTGCTTCAATCGGGTCAGGCAGATCAATTTTATAATTTTCCTCTTCATATTTTTCCACGAGCATATACAAAAGCTCCAATTCATCTTCTCTTGGATCACCTTCAGGAATATCAAAAAGTTCATCTATGCGGGCCAATGCAGCTTTGTAATCCTTTTCGTTTTTAATGATTTTCGTTTCCATTATATTTCCTCCGCATTGACTTTGTTATATTCATCATGTGTCCCGATAAACCGCACAAATCCTTTCTGCCTGATATAGTCAAACTTTACTATCAGGCGATATTTGTTGCCTTTAATATTAAAAACAATCCTGTTTTCGCCCACGGCATCTGCACTTCTGTATCTTTCCTTGATTTCATGGGGGTTTTTAAAATTGCTTCTTTTCATTTCAGCATACCACGCTTTTAACTGATCCTGACTGTCAGGATGTTTTGTCCAAAAAGTTTTCAAAGTACTCAGTGCCACAATATTCATTATATTCCCTACACAGAAATTGTCAATAAAATATTTCCCTAAAAGGGAATAGACTTGTTATTGCTAGAAAAACTATTCCACATGTTTGCCTGCGAGACAGCAAGTTAAGTTTTATAACTTCAAAGGTGTAAAGACATCGCACGATATTCCCCTGACTCAACCTTTTAGATAAGATACGATCATCTCTATTAATGTTCTGATATAACCTTCTCTTTGGGCAGCGGTTACAAAGGCTGTTGCGGCTATTGGAAGAACCAGTAATAAAAAATATCTCAGTTCTTTTTCGGAAGATTCTTTTATATATTTTCTGTCAGGATGGAGGTCTTTTATTCTAAGTTTCTGTCTGAGTGTAGCTTGCCTTTCCTGAAGTCTTACTGATGGTCTGAACTCTCTTGTTACTTTTTCGGGCTTATACTCCATTGACTGCCCTGTATCTTTGAGAGTTGGTTTAGGCATTATTTTTTACCTTCTCTGTTTGCAATGGATGCTTTGACAAATCCGGAAAAAAGAGGATGGGGTGAAAACGGTTTGGACTTGAATTCAGGATGAAACTGACATCCCAAAAACCATGGGTGATCTTTTATTTCAACTATTTCAACCAGCCCTGTTGATTTATCTCTTCCGGTTATCTGAAGCCCGTTTCTTTTCAACTCATCTTCATATTTTGAGTTAAATTCATATCTGTGCCTGTGCCTTTCACTTATACTTTCAGAAGAGTAAGCTTTTAAAGCAAATCCATCTTGCTCAATGATACAGTTATAAGCTCCCAGTCTCATTGTGCCGCCAAGGTTTGTGATGTTTTTCTGCTCTTCCATGAGATCTATCACAGGATATTTTGTTTTGCTGTCAAATTCTACTGAATGGGCACCTTCCATATTGCAGACATTTCTTGCGAACTCAATTGTTGCGATCTGCATCCCCAGACATATTCCGAAAAAAGGGATATTGTTCAACCTTGCATACTCAACTGCTTTAATTTTGCCTTCGACACCTCTTACTCCAAATCCTCCCGGAACAAGTATTCCGTCAGCATCTTTGAGACACTCCAATTCCAATTCACCTTTTTCGATCTTTTCACTGTCTATGTAACAGAGGTCGATTTTATATCTGTTGGCTGTGGCGGCGTGTATCAGGGCTTCATTAAGGCTTTTGTATGACTCTTTAAGCTCAACATATTTGCCTACGATTGCAATTTTAACATTTCCTGTTGTGTTTTTCCTGTTTTCCTGCACTTTTTTCCATTTTGAAAGTCCTGCACTTCTTGACCAGATATTTAAGTATTTAGCGATTATCTCATCAACCCCCTGTTTGCTGTAAAGAAGCGGCAGTTCATATATGCTTTCAACATCAGTTGCGGAAAAAACAGCTTCTTTTTTCACATTGCAGAACAGACTTATTTTATCTTTCATTTCATCACTGAGTTCCCGTTCACATCTGCAAAGGAGTATGTCAGGCTGGATACCGATCATACGAAGTTCTTTTACACTGTGCTGTGTCGGTTTTGTTTTGAACTCTCCCGCTGCACTGATATAGGGAACAAGGGTGAGGTGAAGATAAACAACATTTTCTTTTCCAACATCATACGCAAACTGTCTTATGGCTTCTAAAAACGGCAAACTCTCAATATCTCCCACAGTACCGCCGATCTCGACAAGAACTATGTCTGCTGTTTTACCAAGATTTGTAACTTTGCTTTTTATTTCGTTCGTAATGTGAGGTATCACTTGAACGGTTTTTCCCAAATACTCCCCTCTTCTTTCCTTATTAAGGACAGCGTCATATATCTGACCGGTGGTATAGTTGTTGTCTTTTGTTAAAATGACATCACAAAACCTTTCATAATGCCCGAGATCCAGGTCGGTTTCAGCTCCATCATCGGTAACAAAAACTTCCCCATGCTGAAAAGGACTCATTGTGCCTGGATCAAGGTTGAGATACGGATCAAATTTGAGCAGATTGACTTTTATCCCTCTGCTTTCAAGAAGTGCACCGATCGTCGTTGAGGCAATTCCTTTTCCAAGAGATGAAACCACCCCTCCGGTTATGAAAATATATTTGGGTTTTCTTGTCATTTTACTTTTTCTCCTTTCCTATTTCAACACATCGATTCCGGGAAGGGTATTGTTTTTCAAAAACTCAAGACTGGCTCCTCCACCTGTTGATATATGAGTAAAAAGATCTTTAACTCCCGCTTTTTTCATCAATGAAACACTGTCTCCTCCACCTGCAACAGTGTGTGCATCAAGATTTGCAACAGCTTTGGCAAGAGAGATACTGCCTTTGGCAAACTGCTCTTTTTCAAAAACACCCATCGGACCGTTCCAGAGCATATAGTTACACCCTTCAAGTTTATCAACATACATTTTCACTGTTTCAGGACCGATATCAAGTGCCATCTTATCTTGAGGAAAGTTATCATTGGTATATATTTCCGTTTCAACGGAATCAATGGAATCTGCTGCAACATGATCTATGGGAAGGAGAAGATCAACCCCTCTCGCTTCAGCACCTCTGATGATTTCTCTTGCAATGGATATTTTATCTTCTTCAACTCTTGATTTTCCAAGTTTTATCCCTTTAGCTGCAAGAAAAGTATAGGACATTGCGCCACCTATCATGATCCTGTCAACTACTTCAAGTAAAGGTCTTATTATTGCTATTTTATCAAGAACTTTAGCTCCACCGATAATAGAGTAGAAACCTTCCCCTCTTTTTAAACCTATCAACTTTGAAAGCTCTTCTATTTCCGTTTTCATCAGGAGTCCCATACCCTTTGTGTCAACCATCAGAGGAAGAGCATTTACAGAAGCTTCCTTTCTGTGGGAAACACCGAAAGCATCGTTAATATAGACATCACACATTTTTGCAAGTTCTCTGGCAAAAACCGCACTGTTCTTTTTTTCTTCGGGATTGAACCTCAGATTTTCAAGGACCAGCACCTGTCCCGGTTTAAGATCTCTAACCATCTGCTGTGCTCCCATCCCTACACAATCCTCAAAAAAGAACACATCTCTTTCAAGAACTTCTGCAAGGATCGTTGCGATCGGCTCAAGAGAATAAACCGGATCCCTGTCTCCATCAGGACGACCCAAATGAGAAGCAAGGATAACTCTTGAGTTGTGCTCAAGTGCATGCTTTATTGTAGGAAGAGTCCTTTCAATCCGGTTAATGTTCGTAATATTGCCCTCGTTATCAAGGGGTATATTATAATCAGTCCTGATAAAAACCCTTTTTTCCCTTATTGCAAGTTCAGAAATGCTTTTTACATTAAGGGTATCGATGAAACTCATACCGAAATCCTCCTTTATATGAACAGTTTAAGTAATAAATCAACCATCCTGGAACTGTATCCCCACTCATTGTCATACCAACTGAGGAGCTTGACCATGTTCCCTTCCATTACAGCAGTTGAAGCTGCATCAAGGATCGAGGAGTGACTGTCACCGTTAAAATCTGATGATACAAGCGGCTCGTCACAATATCTTAAAATTCCTTTCATGGAACCTTCGGCATATTGTTTCATCAAGGAATTTATCTCTTCAACAGTTGCATTTTTTTCAAGAACATAAACTGCATCGACCACACTTACATTTGGAGTCGGAACTCTTACTGAAATACCATCCAGTTTCCCTTTAAGTTCAGGAATTACAAGACCGATAGCTTTAGCCGCACCTGTAGTTGTGGGTATCATATTGACAGCTCCTGCTCTTGCCCTTCTGAGATCTCTGTGAGGAAGATCAAGTATCCGCTGGTCATTTGTGTAGGAATGTATAGTTGTCATAAAACCGTGTTTAACGCCGAAATGTTTATGGAGTATGTATGTTATCGGAGCATAGCAGTTAGTAGTACAGCTGGCATTAGAAATTATATTGTGAGCCTCACTATCATAAAGAGAATCATTAACCCCCATTACTACGGTAATGTCTTCACCTTTAGCCGGGGCAGATATAAGAACTTTTTGAGCTCCCGCCTGAATATGGAGAGAAGCTTTTTCTTTTGAGGTAAAAATCCCGGTACATTCCATAACAACAGAAACTTCCATTTCTTTCCAGGGAAGGTTTGAGGGATCTTTTTCTGAAAGTATTTTTATTTTGCTACCATCAACAGAAATGGAATCATCTTCAACTTTAACATTATGATTCCATACTCCGTGAACAGAATCATACTTAAGAAGGTGAGCTAGTGTAGCCGGATCCGTAAGATCATTTATGGCAACAATATCAACTTTCTCATTTTCAAAAGCTATCCTGAAAACTGCTCTGCCGATCCTGCCAAAACCGTTGATTGCGACACGAATTTTTTCCATGTTTGCCTCCTTCTTTTAAAGTTCATTTTTTGATATTTCTTCAAATGATGTCTCGACATCATTACCCGTTTTATAAAATGGTCTCTGAAGAGAAAAAACCGTTTTAGTCCAATTTTGATCCATTTCCGAATTAAAACCGATGTTTACAGCATCAAGATTGGCATCAAGGTTGTCTGCCATCGAAACTATGAGAGCTTCCATTGTTTTAGGTTTTTTGGGTGAACCGAACTCGTATTCTCCATGGTGGGACAACATAATATGAAGCAGTTCCATTTTCAGCCCCTGATCGTCAGGACAGATCCTGGATAAAAGCTTTTCAACCCATGTTGCGCCCATATAAATATGTCCGAGAAGTTTTCCTCTGTCGGAATATCTTTCAACCATTGCTGTAGTTTTATTAAGCTGAAATTCAAATATCTTGCCGACATCGTGTATCAAAGAGGCAAGAATTACAAGAGACCTGTTAACCGGATACTTATTTTCATACATTGCTGCTATCATGCCGGATAACTTTGCCACATTCAGAGAATGTTCCCACAAACCTCTTCTTCCGGCGTGATGCATACTTTTTCCTGCAGGAATTACTTTGAAAAGCTCCCATATTCTATGGTCAGAAGTTTCAAAAGCCTCAATTATCTTTTTATGTTCAGGATCAAGCTCTGCTGAAATTGCATCCCATGACTCCTTAAGTTCCGCACCACTCATTCCTGACTCGGGAAGAAGTCCTCCGCATTCTGACTCAATTTCTTCCTGAGAAACAAGTGCGGCATCAATTATTACAACTTGAATATTTGACTGATATGAAGAAACTTTTCCGTTAAGAACTTTGACAACATTGCCATCTTTCACTATATCTTCAATATCATCAACCACTTCCCAGACTTTACAGTTCGCGTTGGTTACTCCGTCAAAAAGATCTGCATCTATATATTTCTGGTTGTTCCGACCAACTCTTACACTTGATTTTCTTACAAGGAAATAACATTTTGAGTCCGGGATTATTATGTCGCCTTCAACAAGATCCGAAATCATTGCCCTTTTTCTATCCATAATCTCTCCTGGAAATAAAAAACCATTCATAAAATGAACAGAAAACACCTGCTCAAACCGAAGCTGGTTCCATTACAGGTTGAGGATATACCTTTGGCGATCAAAAATCAAATTTTATCAGATATTTCAACAAATGGATTTTTAAAGGGGTGGCTATTTCTTTTTTTTCGATCTTTTCTTTTTATTCTGACTCTTTTCAGGAGTTACCGGCACCTTTTCAATGCGACTTGTGGAAATTTCTCTTATAATTGTAATAAACCCTGTAAAAAGAAGCAGATAAAGGAACACATTGCCGAATCTGTTATAAAATGTTTCTCTGATATAAATAGGTATGTATTTATTTATGGTTGTCCTTTCAAAAAGAGCTGTTCTGTCTGTAAAAGTTCCGTTTGGAAGAACAACTCCGCTTTGTCCGACATTTGCCGCTCTGATAATTGTTCTCCCAGTTTCAACGGCTCTGAAAGGATAAAAACTTCCGTGTTGAAATGTTGCACTGGAATAACTGAACCAGGCATCATTAGTGATATTGACAAAAAGTTCCGCACCGTTTTTGACAAATTTCCGTACATTTTCACTCAGTGTCCCGTCGTAGCAGATCAATATGGCGGCTTTAACTTCTCCAAAATCATAAACCACATGCTCCGTCCCTCTTTTAAAATTTCCCACAGTATTAGGAACTATCGTTGACATCCCGAGTGTATGAAGCAAATCTCCAAAAGGAAGATACTCACCAAACGGTGCAAGTTTTATTTTTGTATATATTTGCTGAATTTTCCCATCCTGAACAAAACCGGAAGCATTGTAAAACTCCCGTTTCTGCCGGTCGATCATATCAAGTCCCACAATCTGGTTCTCAAAATATTGAGTATTGGGGAAATATCTCTCCCATAAAAGAGTGTAATTCCTGAAATCATGGGGAACTCTCATTGGCATTCCGGCTTCTGTCCAGACAAGGAGATAACTGTCTTCATCGAAACTGTTTATCTGCTTTTTTAAAACTTCTATAATATCATCCATATTTCTTTCTTTTGAATTTATATCGTACTGATTTATAGAAGGTTGCATTATTGCCACTTTTATCTCTTTTTCAGGCTCAAGATTCTTAAAGGAGTAAAGTTGATAAAATGAATAAAAGAGCAGGAACAGGGTAACTGAGCATAACACTATCCCTTCTTTTTTCCGGCTTTTTCCTGTCAAAAAATGATAAACAAAAACCGATATCCACACTATCATAAATGAGAGAAGATAAATACTTCCTATGGAAGCCCACTGCAATGTTACCGGGTTGTTATATTGCGAATGTCCAAAAGCAGACCAATAAAAATCAACCGGAAAAAAGGTTCTTATTGTCTCAGCCATCACCCAGAAAACAGCGATTATCCAGGGATATGCTTTGCCTCTTTTTTTTATGAAATTATATAAAAAGAAAAATACCAGCCAGAATGTTCCAAGAGAAATGAACATCAAAGCCAGCAAGACCAAAGAGTATAGAATTGAGAGATCACCAAAAGTATGAAGAGAGTGAAATATCCAGTAAAAAATAAATGCACTTGAAGGAATTATAACCGCATAGTGAACAATGATCTTGTTTCTCATCCGGCTTATTGAATCGATCAGACTCAGGTACAGAGGCATGACAGGAAAGATGAAAAGCCACCCGAAAGCTCTCTGCAGCCAGATAGGATAGTCATTTCCGGGAATAACAAAAGGGAAGCTGAGGGAATAGAAAAATATTATGAGGAAA
>SLGQ01000336.1 GCA_007136595.1 Candidatus Sumerlaeota bacterium
TCCGGCAAGGTTTTTGTTGTGAACAGAAACTACTGGTCCATTCCGGGACCCCGATTTATAAAAATAATTGAAGATATGGAAAAAATTTTCATGAGCGAAAAAGGGTTGGTTTTATATGAGTGATCCCGCAATTTCAGTTTTATCTCTCAATGTTGAAATAGATGGTGTTAAAATACTTGAAAATGTTTCGTTTAATGGAGAAAAAGGGGAAAACATCACAATTCTCGGTCCCAACGGTGCAGGGAAAACAACGCTTCTTAAATCTGTCTGCGGGCTTATTCCTTATGATGGGGAAGTAAAGCTTGATGGAATTTCAGCCGGTTCACTGTCACACCATGTCAGAGCTTCAAAAGTAAGTTTCGTTTCGCAACATTCAGATATTGAAGGTGATTTTTTTGTAGAAACATTTCTTGATCTTTCAAGATACCCATATAAAAAGCCGTGGGAAAGACTTAGTGATCTCGATAGAAAAATAATAAATGAAGCGATTGAAATGACTGAATGTGCTCCGTTCTTAAAAAGGAAGATATCATCCTTGAGCGGGGGAGAAAGGCAGAAAGTTCTCATTGCCGCCTCGATTGCTCAGGATACTCCGGTCATTCTTCTTGACGAACCTCTTAACCACCTTGATCCTGTCCAGAGAACAAAAACGGGAAAGTTGATATCTGAAATATCAGGAAAACAAAATAAGACAGTAGTTACGGTAACACACGAAATTAATGAAGCAATACAGTTTTCTTCAAGAATGATCGTTCTAAATGGGGGAAAACTGGAATTTGACGGCTTATCCTCTGATCCTCTGTTTAAGCAAACCCTTGATACAGTCTTTAAAACAAAGTTCATTTCTTTTAAAAACAGAGATGATCTTCCCCCCTATTTTTTCCCCGGAGAAGAGTTATGACAAAGAAATTTCTTTTTTCAGCTTTGATAATGCTTTCTCTTGGAGCTGTCATAAGTTTTCCGTTTATAGGTGAAGTCCCTTTTTCTTTGGATATGCTGTTTAAAGAAAGTGTTGAACAGACCATTTTTTTTAATATCAGAATACCGAGAGTTTTGGGTGCATATATTACAGGAGCGATACTTGCCCTTGCCGGGATGCTTTTTCAATCAATGTTCAGAAATGACCTTGCCACACCATATACTCTTGGAATAAGCAGCGGAGCCGCACTCGGGGCGGTAATGGCTATCAAGTTTTTTGCCACTGTTCAGTTTCTCTATTATCCTGCAATTCAAGTATTCAGTTTTGCCATGGCTCTTACAACTGTTGCCGTATTACACCTTTTGACATTTTCAAGAAAAAGGAGCAGCACACATTTCCTTTTGCTTGCAGGGATAGCGATCAATTTTACCTGTACGGGAGCCATTCTTTTCATCCAGTACATTGCTTCAGGTTCAGAAAGCTCAAGAATGGTAAGGTGGATGATGGGAAGTCTTGATTTTATCGGGTATTCACCGGTACTCAAATTAATTCCCGCTTTAATACTGCTTCTTGTTACGGCATTGTATTTCCATAGAGATCTTGATCTCCTTTCAATTGACAGTGACATTGCCCACTCAAGAGGTGTCAACATAAAGTTTACCGAAAAAACTCTCTTCTTTGCCGTTTCACTTGCAGTTGCGATCACTGTGGCAAATACAGGTCCGATAGGTTTTGTAGGTATGATAGCACCCCATGTGGGAAGAAAACTTATCGGCAGAGGTCATATATCACTGATACCGGCATCTTTAATGCTTGGAGGGTTGATCCTTCTTGTAAGTGATACTTTTGCAAGAACCGTCATATCACCTTCAGAAATACCTGTCGGCGTTATAACTGCTTTACTGGGAGGACCTTTTTTTATCTTTATATTGATAAAGAAGTCCGGCTAACAACAAAAGAAGCAACATTCCCATTGATCCGGCGGAAGGATCAACGGTTGTTATCGAGCATCCCCTTTTTTCATCTTTGATATCCATGCAGGAAAGGTCACCTTCTTCACATTTAAACCAGTATTCTTTTGACTGAAGAGGTGTTCCAAGAACATTGACACTGTTATTAGAAAGGTTTACGCTGCCATTTGGAATAGTTATTTGAGCCATTTTGTCATCAGGTATCCTGAAGTCGCATACAACAACAAAATACTTTTCTTCATCTTCGTTATATGAAATAAAAGGAGTAATAGGAATATCAAGCGAAGTGGA
The DNA here is from genome assembly GCA_007136595.1 of Candidatus Sumerlaeota bacterium. Lineage (GTDB taxonomy): Bacteria > UBP6 > UBA1177 > UBA1177 > UBA1177 > SLGQ01. The sequence goes on from SLGQ01000336.1 coordinate 2,182, forward strand.
TGTTTCCTGCGGTGTTGCAGTGGCAATCAGATCTTCGGAGTTGTATTTGCCGTCACCGTTTCTGTCAAGATATATCTTCACACTCCTTATCCCTTCATTGAAGTGGACAGATCTTGGAGCAGTTCTTATTCTTATCCTTTCCAGAGTGTTTGAATGCCCCACAGCCTTTGTTCTGATGTGCAAAACAGAATTTTCTTTGTTCATTTCTGAAAGATCCGGAACTGAGGGTTCGGAGGGACCTTTTGTGAAAATAAATGCTTCTGTTGACGGTTCAAAAGAAAATTGAACGAATTCCATTGGTGAAGGGGTCATATTTATTTCAGTTTTCCCTGCATCTTTTATGTCAAAAGAAGCGGGTATTTCAACAAAGAAATTAAATGAATTGTTAACCGGAATATTTTCAGGTGTGGAGTGTGCGGCATCTGTTACAATTATAAAGTGGTGGAGCACATTTGCTTTATAGACGGTATTTCCGCTTTTAAGTGCAAATGTAACATGGTTCCCCGACAAAGATTCTACCTCTGCAACCACAGGTTCACCGTCTGATATTTTACCGTCACCGTTTTCATCATAGACAAGCTTTAAAGAAGAAAGTGAAATGTTGTTTTCCCTGTTGATACCTAAATTTACCGAGTTGAAATTGAAATATTTATCAGATGAACTGTCATCTTTTGCAAGTATCGTAAATTGTCCTGCAACAAGGTTGCTTGAAGGAGAGGGAATAAATATGGGAGAACTGTTTGAAGGATCATTTTTGCCTTTGGAAATGATCACCTCGGCGTTGTTTGTAAATTTTGATGTATCTGTTTCACAGTTTCCCTGCGAGTTGCAAATTTCTCCTTCACCGCAATCATCATTATTAGTGCAACCCTCACCTACAATTCCTCCGCACTCTGTGAGATCAGGGTTTTCACATTGAGAAGGTGAAGGGCATGACCCTGAAATGAGACGGAGAGGAATTGAAGTATTCGTTCTGTAAACAAGACCGCTGTCGTCGCTGATCAGAGCTGTGTTTTCAATAACTTCGTGTTTAGGAAGATTGGCGTTTGGACGAACTTGGAACCTGAACATTATAGAGTCGGGACACTCACTTGTTATCTTGTCACAATACCCCATTATGTCGGCAACAGGATAAGGATCTTTGAGAGGGAACTGCCCGTTCTTGTCTTCAATTTGGATCCATTTTTCACAAACAGTAGGTGTTTTCCAGTCTTTGCACATTTCAGTTGTTCCGGAAACATAGGTGACCTGAGGAGGAAGTTTGTCCTGCACGGTGACATTTGTTGCCAGATCCTCACCCCAGTTCTCTATTTTTATTGTGTAGTAAAAAGGTGAGTCAAAACATACTGCATCGGGTTCTGGTGAACAGGAACAGAAATGTTTTTCCCTTCCGTGAGGGGTGTTTATATTAGGAGGAATGTCATATCTGGGAGATTTAGTGTCAACACTTACAACCATGAAGTTGGTAAATATCCAGTCACCGTTGGCACTGATCCTGAAAAACATGGTGTCGTCGCCTTTTTTGAAGTGGTGATCGAACATGGGATCGTTCCCCGCATCCATTATAAAAGTATCAACATCCATTGTGTATTCAAGTTGATTCGGATCCGGGTTGTTCGGATCTCCTCCAATGCAGGTGGGAAATGTGTCTTCCCATCCATAGACACTTGAAATTGAGTTATATGTTTCTGAATAGTTGAAAGGAGCCCCCTGTTGATCGACGAACATTGCAGGATTGCACTCGTTCTGAAGAATTACCCATTCAGTTCCGGGAGTTGTCTGACCGGTTACAGAAAGACCTTCAGGAGGGCAGGGACCTCCCCAAATTCCGCCACCGCAATTCTGGTGAGTTGCAACAGCTATTCCGGGGTCTCCTTCAAGCACATGAAGAGTAACTTTAACTGTAGGTTTGTCGGGAAATTCAAAACCTGATATCATAAGATCCTGTTCCTGAAACTGATATCCTGCAAAACCGTTGTATATGTAAACCATCTTAGGTTCAATACGGGTCGAGCGATAGACGGTAATTAAAGCCCATCCCCCGATGACGATGGAACTTGCTCCTCTGTTGTTTGACAAATATCTTTCAGCTACGGAACACTCGACATTGCTTACAGTGTAGCTCCCCAAAAGTGCATATCCGTCTGCAGAAATTTCCGCTTCTCTCCCTTTTTCATGTATTTCGTGAAAAAATGGCGTAACATCAACACGGTAAGTGTAATACCCGAGATACGGATTTCCGGGAGACTGCTCAACAGTAAATCCTTCAAAAGTAAAGTCCTGCTGACCATGATTGGAAGAGTTCCCTAAAACCCCCTGCCTGGAAGCAGTTATATTTTGAGTCATATTAATTGAGCCGTCAGCAGATGTAAAACTGAGTGTAGCTTTATTATCAGTCGGTTGATTGAATTTTGAAGGATCGACACTGCTTGACCACACAAGGTAGGCAGCTTCAACATAGGCATCTGCGGGAACATAGCTTGCATCCATCACAAAAGTGCTTTCAGCCAGACATGTGTCTCCCTCAGGATTACCGTCCCAGTCACAGCCGACACTTTGAGCATCGCTTGCAGTTTGGCAGTTGGCTCTGTTATAGTTTCCTATAAGCGATTTGAACATGACAAAGTAATCGAAACTTCCTGCTTCCCACTGCAGTTTTTTTCCATTTAACTCAGAAACACCGGGTCCAATGGAAGTTCCGGAAAAATCTGCGTGCAAATAAAAAGAAAATAAAATCGCAGAGATAATAAATAAAAACTTTTTCATCGGTTTTTGTCCTCACAAAGATATTTTAAGCTAAACCAAAAGTCTGCAACACGATAACAGTACTTATAATATAAAAAAGAGTAATTAAGTCAAACAGAAAATTGAAAAAGAATAAGCCGGAGATCAGCTAAAATTTGACATACAGTATGATTTGTGCGAAAAGAATTATCTGTTAACTGCCCCGTGATTTAAAAAAGACTCTACGGGACAAATTAATTACTGATTTCCAATGGAGGTTTTTGTGTCAAGAACAACATGGAAAAGCAAGTTCGGATTTTTAATGGCTGCTGCAGGTTCGGCGATCGGTTTGGGAAACATTGTCTTTTTTCCTGCAAATGCCTACAGGTTCGGTGCCGGTGCTTTTTATCTTCCATACCTTATAGCTCTGATTTTGCTTGGACTCCCTATCATTATCATGGAACTTGGTATAGGAAGAGTTTTCAGAAAAGGTTTCCCTTCCTCAATGAATGAAGTTGCCGGATTCAAAGGTGAAATGACAGGATGGTTTGCTATTTTAAATTCTTCCGTCATTACAATGTACTACATCACGATATTGGGATGGGTTCTTGGAATGCTGATAAGGTCTTTCAGCTCTTTATGGACACAGGTGGCTGTTCCTGAATTTGGTATTGAAGCAGGAACGGCATCAATAGGAATATCACACTTTTTCTCAATAATTTCAAGCCCAGGAACAGTGGCGCTTGTTTTTGTTGTGTGGGTGCTGAATATCTTTTGCATTTTAAAAGGGACAAAAACGATAGAGAAAATTGTCAAAGTGCTTGTTCCCTCAATGTGGGTGTTCATGATCATCATGATAGTGAGAGGTCTGACTCTTCCGGGAGGGTTTGAGGGGATGCTGCTGCTTTTCACTCCTGACATGTCTATACTCAGTTCTCTTGAGGTCTGGAAAGGGGCTTTCAGTCAGATCTTTTTTACATTGTCGCTCGGTTTCGGAATAATGACAACTTACGCAAGTTATCTCCCTAAAAAATCTGACATAGTGAACGACGGGCTTTCTGTTACATTTATGAACTGTACTTTTGAAATGATCGCAGGTATAGCCATATTCACACTGCTTTTTGCTTTTTCCATTTCACCTAAAGCTTCAACGCTTGGAATGATGTTTTTTGTAATGCCTGAAGGAATTGCCCAATTTCCCGGTGTCACCGTACAATTGTTCGGGATTTTATTTTTTACTCTGCTTTTAAGTGCCGGACTTACTTCAAGCATGTCTCTCCTTGAAACAGTTGCCTCTGCAGTAATAGACAAGTTCGCTATCTCCAGAAAAAAAGCACTTGGTATCATCTTCGGTGTCGGACTGTCAGGTTCGATCATGTTTTCCCTCCCTTTTGTTGTTGATCCGGAACTTAATGCAAGCGGCACACTTGGCCTTACGCTCCTTGATTTTTTCGATCACTGGGCTTTCGGTTACGGGCTGTTGCTTACCGGGCTTGTTCAAACGATTTTGATATCATGGATATTCGGTGCCGAAAGAATGAGAAGTGTTTTAAATGAATATTCAAAATGGAAAATCGGAAAATGGTTCGTTCCTCTGGTAAAATTTGTTATCCCAGCTATTATCACGGTTCTTCTTGTCAGTGGAATAGTCGGTGAATTTTCGGGATTGTACGGACATTCATCAACAGGGAACATTGATAACCTTCATATTTTTGCTCTCATTGCCTGGATACTTTTCACAGTGGGCGGCAGTTTCATTCTTGCAAAAATGAAAGAAAGGAGGCAGGCATGATAAAATTACTGTTAATATTCTTTATTTCGTTTCAGTACATTTACGCTTCGGAATGCGGTGTTCTTGATAAATTGAAAGAAAATAACGAAACGGTGATAGATTTTTCTTCGGTAGAAAATGAAAATCCATCAAAGATCAAAGTGATATACAGTCCTGACAGTGACACCTCAAGAGAAGAGGAGTTTGATTACAGAAGCAGATTCTCTTTTACACCTCAAAAAGCGGGGATAGTTCAATTCATTGTAAGTGACAGCAGCGGAGAAACTGTTTGTACTTTCAAGAGATCTGTTCATTTTGACGGACTCCCTTTATCGGGAATACTTATATTTCTTTTTGCCGGAACTTTTCTTTTTCTAGGGACCTTTTTTTCACTGAAGAGTGCTTTGAAAGATTGAGAGCTAAACTTCGTATTCGCCGAAGTTGTCGGGAACGATCCTTTCAAAAGAGTAAAAGTTATTAAGATCAGCATAATGGGCATTTGCAAGCATCCCGTGAAGATGTTCCTGACTTGAAGGAATTCTGTTCCCCGGAATAACCATAGTGCAAGTGTCCCGTCCTTTATTTTTCGAGTTATAAAGAGCAAGGTCTGTTATTGATAAAACGCTTTCAAAGCTCATAAGGTTGGGTGACTGCGGATAGAAAGGAATAACTGATATGCCAAGAGATGTGGTAAGCCATATTGTTCCCCCTGTTTCTGTTTTAAACGGATGTCCCTCAACTGTTTTTCTTATTTTTTCAGCTATGTCAACGATCTTTTCTTTTTTTACATCTTTAAGAATAATGAGAAATTCTTCTCCGCCCCATCTTATTACCGTATCCTCTTTTCTTGTGTTATCCTGCAGTATTTTGGCGAAGTCAATGAGTACAAGGTCACCGGTATTGTGTCCGAAGTGGTCATTTATCTGTTTAAAATGATCTATGTCAAGCATTATGACAGCATAAACAAGATTTGATTTAAGGGCACTGTCCCTTTTTTCTGAAAGGTGTGTCAATCTCTCTTTGGAATTTATAAAGTTTTCAATGTTCTGTTCTTCAATTTCAAACAGATATCTACGGTTTTTCAAGTTAGTGAGAGCATCGATCATTATAACTTCTTCAAGCTCATTGTTTTTCATTTGAAGTTCGTAAGTTTTTTCATTTATTAATCTTAACATTTCCTCTTCTCTTGCAAGTGCTGCTCTTTTTCTCATAAGCCAGATCAATGAAATGGTAAGAAATATTATTGCTCCCAA
>SLGQ01000226.1 GCA_007136595.1 Candidatus Sumerlaeota bacterium
ACAACCGAGGCAAAAGATTTCAGTGCTCTTGAAAAAGAATTTAAAAAGAAAAAAGCGATAGTTATAGGTATCAGCCCTGATTCTGCCGCTTCACATAAAAAGTTCATTGAAAAGCATGATCTTAAAGTTACTCTTCTTGCAGATCCTGAAAAAACTGCTCTTGGCAAATACGGAGTGTGGCAGCTTAAAAAAATGTGCGGAAGAGAGTCAATGGGCGTTGTGAGAACCACTTTCGTTATAGATAAAAATGGTGTCATTGCTGATGTCTTTGAGAAAGTTAAAGTTGCAGGACACGCCGATAAAGTTATGGACAGCGTTTGTTCTCTTTAACCAATTGCCTTGACAGTGTTATGGATTTATGTCGTAGGGGCGAAAAATCTTTCGCCCTTACAAGGGCACTGCCTTTTTTGTGTTCTGTTAAAACACTTTCCCTAAAGTCAACCATAATTTACCTTGTTTTTGTCCAAAAGTCAGGGATAATTAAGATTTGATCTGGTATAAAAAACTGGAATAGATCACATCAAAATTTAAAAGGAATGTTACTCTCCTGTCACTTTTTCTATCTCTTTACGCATTCTTTCTTCTTGCGCCTTTGCCTGATCATCAAGAGATTTTTTGAGTCTGTTGAGGTCGCGGATATCAACTTTTTCGTTTTCGATCACCACTTCCCTTGATTCCTTGATGTCCTTGTCAATATTTGGTCCCGATTGGATAGAAACAAGATAATAAATTATCGCTATTGCTCCAAGCAGTGTAAGGATCAGACCGATGCTTTTCATGTTGTCCTCCTGAAAAATCATTTTTTCCTTTTATATTATAAATCTTAGGAGTCTGATTGCAACAGTTATAAGAAGAATTAAAAACTTGTCAGCAAGACAAGGATGTGTACAATAAACTGTCGGTCTGTTAAAGTCTCAATATAAGGAGAATTAAATGCGCTATTTTGTTTCAGTACTTTTGTTTGCTGTTTTTTTAAGTTGTTCAAATGAGATAAATAAGTTTTACAGTTCTGAAGGGATGAATTTCCACTTTAACTTCAGTGAAAGTGCAGTTTCACATGAAAAAGACCTTTTTCTTATGACTAATGGAAAAAAATATCGTTTGGTAAATCATAACGATGAATCTTACCGGGTTCTGATTGATGACTATGATTTGCTCGATTATGCTGGCAGAGATGAGCTGACTCATTTTGTTCCCGGTGTTACCATCAGAAAAGATGCAGTCAACCATATTTTTGTTACAGAAGGTGATCCCCATTTTGATCCTGATCACAAAGTAATTATTTCAACATATTTTATTTCCAAAGAGCCTCCGCTGTTAAACTCAAACGGATTGAAAGATAATAATATCAAAGTGTGTGCCGTTTCAAAAGCTGTAAGCATGGTTTTTAATCATCCTGAACTTCTTACAGATGACCCTGAAAAAGCAGAAATTATAATGAGACACATAAATCCTGTTGATCAAAACAGTCTTTGCGATAAAAATGCCAATCATAGACAGGAAATAATAGACCTTGCCACTGCAATAAACAGTGCAGAAAAAAAAGGTGGAGCTGTTATTAATGAACCGATTACAATTTATAATGAAACTGAGCCTGATGATGAATCTCATGAAAATGTTTACTGGGTTAAAGAGTCAGATGAGTCTCCGAGCTTAATATTTTTTAATAATGGAATGCCATACTATGTTTACCGTTTTACTGATGAGGAAGAGCCTTCCCCTCTCCCTTTCGAAGGAGATCTTTCTACAAAAAGCCCGGCTGTCCAGTATCGTCCCGTTGACAGTATTTTAAATGCTACGGAGCCTGCACTTCTTGTTGCTTTGAACGAAACAAAAAATGATACTCTCCTTGAAAGCATCAAATACAGTGTTATTGAAGGGGATGGTCCTTCTCAGACCGGCTCAGTTGCAGATGATACAGAGTTGTTACAAACGGTTTTAAGCAGTTCCGGAGAGAAAATTACCCTTTCTAAAACAGGCGGAATTGATGGAATGTCAATATATCTTGATTCTGATAAGATAGAAACAGATGAGTCTGGTTTCAGATATATGACAGTAAAGGTAAAAAATTATTATCTGCGTCATGTGACACTTTTCCTAAAGTGGAAAACACCGGATGGAGAGAAAGATAAATGGTGGCATGAGCACCTCATTGATCCCCAAGACAGCAATTCAGGGTTGTCTCCCGATTTTTTTCCTGAATTTGATCTTCCCCGATGGTACGCTTTTTTTAATGATATTTCTTCAGTGACAGATTCTGTTTTCTGGGGATTTGTTTCAAACCGAGCTGTAATAATGGGAATACCTTTGAGTCCTGACTGGACATACTTTAAAATTCCAATTCCTCCTACAAGCAGCGAAGCAGAACTGATTTTTGCATCAATGGGAACAGGAAGGTGGCAGAATGAAAACATTCCGGGAGCCATTCTTACTTCAATCCTTGATCTTGGTATTCCGGCTTACTTTCTTGTTTCAGGAATCAGGGACGGTATCGGGGGTGAACCTATATTAAAAGATGCTATTACAAACCCTAAAGTTCTAACAGCAATTGTTTCTCTTGGATTAACAATGGGAATTTACGGAGAGGCAAATAAAGGAGGAGCAAACAACTATTCTCCTTACGCAAAGGCTCTTGGCTCCATACTTGTAAATGCCGGATGTGACAGACTTCGTTATGCAATAGTTAAAGCTGCTGCAAAAAGTGAGGCGGAAAATGCAATTCCTTTTATTGGATGGGGGCTCTATCTTGCCGGTCTTGCTGCCAATACAAGTCAACTCGTCCAGACAGTAGCAGAAGTTTCATCAACACCCGCAATTCACAGAAACGCTCTTGTTGCTAAATGGGAACCCAAAGTAAGAATAACTCCGGATCCGCTCAACATCAGGGGCGGTTTTCCTGAATCAGCCGTAACATACAAAGCTTATTTTCATTTTTCTGATCACGATACCACTGAAATAACAGGCAAAATAGGTAACACGGCTGTTCCTTTTATTGATATTAAATTTAAGGACATCCCTGAAGGAGGTACTGCAAAAGTCAAAATTAATCTACTAAGTGAAAGCGGTTTTGTGGCTGGATACATTGATGAAAAAATAGTTAATACCGTCAAAAAATCGCCTCCTGATAAAGATGGGGTCAATTATATTTTTTCTACAAAAGAAAACATGGTAAACATCACAGATAAAACAGAGTATATTCATAAAGACAGAATCGGGCTTGATAAAAACGGTAATCATGTATGGCTTGGATATAGTGACGAAAAAGAGAATTACATTGCACCTGCCGCACCTGAAAAAACTGTCCACTCTCTTAATTGTTCAAGCACTGAAAGCGGTATGTGCTCAGTTTATGATATTACATTAAACATAAAAGGACATTCTGCCGCCTACACATGGCAGTCATACGGGGAAAATATCACTTCGTGCACCGATTCAAAAAAATCTTCGGGACAACGCTATTTTGTTGAAAACATTTCACTTTTAAATAATCAGGCAGGTGGACCTGAATCACTTCTGATAAACAGTGAATGCGGTTACCTTGAATATAGACCGTCTGTTGCATATTCTCTTATCGGAGAAATAGATGGTTACAATGTTTTTGTGTATCCGCAGACATTTGAAGAGAGAGAGATTTATCCTGTCAAGAGAATAAAAATAGATAAAGCGCTCTCTTTTGCTAAAGAAAGCTTTGTTCACGGCTATTTGAGTCTTCCCCCGACAGACACCGCAATTCATCCGTCAGGTTTTCTTGTTTCAATAAATAAAAACCATTCCAAAATGGAGATACTTGACCTCAAAGATGAACTTGTTCCCCTTAAAGATTCTGAGGCTGCAACCCTTAAACTTGGAAGAGGAACCCGTGAAGGACTTATTGGAAATCCTGTAGCCGTAGCAGTTTCTGAAAAGGGAGATATTTATGTTCTTGAGCAATTGAATATGAGGGTTTCGGCTTTCGACATAAATGGTTCTGTCCGGAGGATATTTGGAAAAGATGAAAAAGAAAAGAAGAATTATTTTGAACTTCCTGAAACAGACAGTTCCGCGACATTGCTGGATATAGATGTTGAAAGCACCGGACTTATTTATGTCCTTTATTATGTTAATGGCGGAAAAACTAAAAATGATTATTTTGTTCAGATTTATTCGGCAGACGGAAAGCTGATAAACACAAATAATGGTATTGCCGCGGCAAAAATGGCAGTTGATCATTTCAGAAATATTTTTGCACTGAATTATGAAACCATTTCGGTTAAAGGAATTGAAAAACCATCAATGAGTCTTTGGATTCCATTGCCTTAAAAAGGAGATAAAGCTATGCAGAAATTAATGTTTTTAATAATAATTGCAATGATTTCAGGATGCTCTGAAAAATCAGAAAAAGAGATGATCGCAACCGGATATTCAAAAAGAGTATTTAAAGAATATGAGCTTATTGATAAGGCGGGCTATGTTAATCACAATGACACAGTAATTCTTCATCTTGAAAGCAACATTCCTCATGAAGGAGACACCGGAACAACAGGTGTTGATATTGTTAGCTATGAGTTTACACACTCTGTCAATCAGTCAATTTGCCTTGAAGAGCATGATGAAATAGATTATATGCTTGAAATAAAAAACGAACAGAACCAAACAATTGAAACAATCAGAAATGGAGAGTGCAAGACGATTGAAATAAGTCAGGGAATATATCATTTCTACTTGTCAAAAATTCTTGAAGAAGGCTCTTTGCAATCCGGATCAACGGTATTCATAAGACCTTATGCCGAAACTACCCATTGTGACAACTATAAAGTTTCTGATAAAGCCACGATGCCGCCCGCTATGGAGTTAAAAACACCTAACCGCTGTACTGACGACAAGTATCTTGCATGCACTGTACCCGCTTCTTATAAAGATCTCTCTGCTGATTGTCCCATTGAGGGTCCGTGGACATGGAGCAACTATGCAGAATGTTCGTTGATGACCTCTGATGAGGCTGAGAACTGTAAGAACCATTTCTACAAAAACTGCGATAAAATTGCTTCAGTTTGCATTGACTTCTGGAAAGAAAACGGGAGATTCAGCAAATACGATTCAATATGGCAAAAATGTTTCAATGGTTTAGTAGAGCAGTATTCTTCAACAAAATATAGAGCTCTTGCCGAATCTGTAATGTTTGAAAACTACTATAAATATATTGAGGAATTTTGTAAAGGTCCAGTGGTAAGAGACTGTAACAGTAAATGGAACACTGATTCCCTGAAGCCGGAAAAATGTAGTGGTTTTGTAAAATATATTAAATACAGTGATCTTGATCTGAAGCAAGGTGAAGCTGCGATTCAGCAAAGATCATATATGCACATTGGAAGAAATGATCCCGATCCTCAGCCTGAAGAAATTGTAATGGTTATAAACGGAAGATGTGACGGAGTGATGAGAAGAACAGGATCGGTAATTGCCGGTCCTTATACTCAGGTTGTTTTATACCCTTATGAAAATTTAAAAGGGAAACCGCTTCTTCTGGAAAATTTGACTGAAAATCCAAAGGAATTTCAGTTCCCCAAAAAGAAAAGGCCGTTTTTGATGAAGGGTGATCCCACATATTCAGCAATGATGGACAGCGAAACAGCTTCTCTTGCTGTAATGGCAGTTACTGGCAAACCTGCTGACCTTTGCCGCATAAAAGATGCAGGAATAGTTTGTGACCCAGCAACGCAATGGGACATACAACAACCCAAACTTACAGGAGAAGTTCTTCTTGTAAAAAATGTGGATGAGTCAATAATAACGACAGCTAAAAACTGTTCCGCTGCTTATCTTTTTGATTACAGGTGTGATGACCTTGAAAAGCTGGGATTGAAAAATTATGGAGATGGAGCGAGCGTGTCACAACTATTAAACAGGGTTGTTTTGCCGGATGAAAACAGTGTCTTAAGAAGTTTCAGTAAAACAGGTTTTTCCGGAAAAGTTGTTGTTTCACAAGGAAGCAAAGATGCTGTTTCTACAATTTATCTTGATGCTGAAACCATCTCAAGTACTCATGCTTATAAACTTCCCGACTATAATCATGCAATTTTAATAAGCCTTAGAAAATGTTGCGGATGTGATTTGCAGGGTATTGATTTTACGGGAGATGACCTTTCAAATACTGTTCTTGTAGGGTCAAATATGAAAAATACTGTTTTTAATAACACAAATCTTACCGGATCAGATTTGAGGAAAACTTCATTGGTAAATGCTAAATTCAACTCAGTTAAACTTGGGGACAACCATTTTGGTTGTGCTGATTTGAGCAATGTTGATATGTCTGATCCTTCAGACAGCAGTAAAAGCACAGCAGTTGTATCCGGCTCTTTTGGCTGGGATATAAATAAAAATCACAACAATATTGAGGTTTCATGTGACCAATCAGAAACCAATCTGACATCGGCAAAAATACCTGTCCAGATACTTCCTAAAAACAGTTGGAAAACCATAAATCTTCAAAAAGCTACACTCCTTGATAAAGTTGACGGATACGATCTTTCAGGAATTGATCTCAGCGATAGCAACTTTACAGATTTGAAAGCTGGTGGAAAAGTTATGAATATGCAGGGGGCAAACCTTAGCGGTTCCAACCTTACAAATGCAGATTTTTCTTCAATTGATTTCAGTCCGCTGATTAATGATGAAACAGCTCAGTACTCAAATTTTTCCAATACAAGAATAGGGGGTACAAGTTTTGCAAATGCCAATCTTGAAGGGGCGGACTTTAAAAAAGTTAGTGTTGACGGAATATCCGGCAGTGTTAATTTCAGCTATGCCCTGATGATGAACACTGTGTTGACTGATGCCGATCTTGGTCGAGCCGATTTTTCCAATGCTTATTTTTTCTCAAAATTCAGAACCAATGTTACAATTCAAAAAAAGGCAAAAGCTGAGAATATAATTGCCCAGGATTCTGTATTCACAGGAAGTTTTATGTCGAGAATGACATTTACAAATGTTACATTTAAAAACAGTAATTTTTACGGATCTCAGCTTGTCGGTGCATTTTTCAGTTCCGGAGATCTTTCCAATTCAAAATTTTCTGATGCATATCTTCATGGAGCAGATATGACAGGTGTATTGCTTACAGATGCATCATTTTCGGGAGCCTATCTTTCACTTGAAGATGGGTACTGGCACTATTCAAGCGATGATGCGGAATGTTCTGAAATAAGGATTGACTATAAAAAAACAGATCTCGGTGACACTTCAGCGGTAATTTGTCCCAACGGTGAAAAAGGACCATGCGATACTGACGAGAAACTTAGAAGAAAAGATAAAAAAACAGTTGAGCCTCAGTGTGTTGACGGAGAAGAGGATATTTTTGGCGATATAGACTGTATCACGCATGAATATCTTGAAAAGAACACCATACCCAAATGTGATCAGGACAACGAAGATGTAATGCAGTGCGGTTGTCTGATATCTAAGGAATAAAACAAAACAGAAATGCTTGAAACAATTTGATTAACATGATATAAGGGTTGTTGTTGTTTTTTGTGCTATTGTGAGGAACAGTTCAGAGTGAAAGAATACTCCATACTTTTGCTGTCACTATTTTTTATGCTCCTTACTGTTGCCGCTGTGCTGTTTAACTATTCTTTGCGGAAACTTGTTAAGAAAAGAACAAAAGAACTTGAAAGAGAAAAGAATTTCCTGAGTTATGTTATGGAAGCCACCAACACGAGTATTAATATAACTGATGCTCAATACAACCTGCAATATGTTGATTCTAACTGGCAGAAAATTTATGGGGATCCAACTGGAAGGAAGTGTTATGAATATTTCATGGGAAGAGATAAACCATGTGAAG
>SLGQ01000218.1 GCA_007136595.1 Candidatus Sumerlaeota bacterium
CACATTCCGACATTTAGCTATGCTGCAGGCTGAACTTCTTTATTACAGGTCTTCAGGAAAAACTCTACCTGAAAACATTGTGGAAGAAATCTTTTGTTACATGGAAAATTGAGGTATAATTGCCCGACATATAATTTCTCATCATCCGGAGAAACGGGGCATGAAAAAAACAATACCTTTTTTGAAAAGTTTTTTCAGGATTTTTTTTGCTGTTTACATATCAGCCTTGCTGTTCCTTTTTCTTTTCCAGGAAAAACTTCTGTTTTATCCGGTTCCTTTAAGCCAATCTTCCATCAAGGAAATACAAAGGTTCCATCCTGATGTTAAAGAGTTCCATCTCGCTTCAAATGACGGCAAAAACCTTCATGGTTGGATCGTTGACAATTCAGAGGAAGATAAAACTCCTTTTGGCGTTGTTTTTTATTTTGGAGGAAATGCGGAAGAAGTTTCCCACTGGATCAACAAACTGAGAAATCTTGATGGATGGATATTTGTACTCCCTAATTACAGAGGATACGGTTTAAGCGAAGGACGACCGGGAGAAAAAATGTTGTTTGATGACGCCCTTAAAATATTTGATCACTTTGACTCAAAGAACAAGTATTCCGGAATTAAAAAAGTTTCAATGGGATGGAGTCTCGGCACAGGAGTTGCCGTCCATCTTGCACACAAAAGAAATATTGACGGTGTTTTTCTTATATCACCTTATGACAGCATTACAAATATCGCTAAACAAAATTATCCGGTTTTTCCAATTTCTCTAATGATAAGGCATCCCTTTGACTCTGCTTCAATTGCCCCTGAAATCACAGCCCCGGCAAGAATTGTCGCTGCATCAAGAGACAGGGTGATACCTCCTGCAAACTCTATAAAACTGGCTTCGTTATGGGGTGGTGACAAAGATATTCTGATCGTAGAAAATTATGACCACAACTCACTTATAAACAGCCCTGTTTTCAAAAAATATTTTGCTGAGTCATTCAGTTTTTTTGGTGAAGTGCAACAATCGAATTAAAGTCTTTGAAAAAATGGAATGAAGTGCCCCCTTTTGCAAGTTTTTCGGCAAGTTGGGAAACGGCATATATCGTGTCAGCATAAACTGAAGGGCAGAAATCTGTGTCACCATCCCCGATATAGATCACTTTATACCCATCTTTTTTGTATTTTTCGACTACTGCTCTTTTGCAGTTAGGGCAGTTGGAACAAAGCGGCTCAAGAGTTCCGGGGTTAGGAATAAATTCCCATTTTCTGTTTCCGGTATATTTGATATCATTTGAAGAAACTTGAAAACTGCAATCCCCGGCATTAATACGGGAAAATATTTTTTCTATCCATTTTCTAAATCCGCCGCTCAGTATCAACAGTTCGTGCTCTCCTCGATGCACCATCTCAAGAAAATTTGAAAACCCGTTTCTTATTTCAATATTATCATCGAGATGGGTGTTAACTTCAAACTCGTCAGCATCCATCAAGCTTACTTCTTTGAACAAAGCTTCAGTCCTTGTGATCTGACCCGCCCTCATTCTGTTTTCGGTTTCCCACCAGTCACCTGTACAAAATCTGTCAAAAACAGATTCCAGAGTATCCTCGACAGTTACAGTTCCATCGAAATCACAAATAAATATTATTTTTTCAGAGGGCATCAAATTCGTCCTCTTCATCATCTGAAGGAAGCTGAAAAATCGATTCCGGAAGTTCATCCACTTTTTCAACCTTTTTGTTCCTGAAAATAAAGGCATGTTTTTCTTCTTTGACACCTGTCCATCTTCCGTCTTCATACACGGCATAAAGGTCACCGCTCTTGATTTCCACGATCTTGTCTTTATCTATCAAATAATAGATGTCACTCATTTTACAAACTTTACGATCTCTCCCTGCATCAGCACATTTTCCATTGAAATTGAACCGCCCTCCAAGCATCACGGAAAAAAGATTGCCATCAACATAAGAGTTAAATAGACCGCTTGAAATAACATGCCAGGGTTTGCTTTCCCACATTCCGTCATGAAAAATATGGGCATCTGTACCATTGATGATAACTGTGGCAACTGACATGTTGAAAGGTCCTGTGATAACTATTCTCCACTTATAAGGTGATGATGAGAAAGCCTGATAATCCCCGCTGAATCTCCCTTTATATCTTACATCATCAACCCACATTGTAACTTCGCCTGTTGCAGTAAAAACCTCATGATTTTCATTCATGCTGAATCTTTTTGTTTCCCACTCATATTCATCATCTTCCATGATCCCTGAAACAGGAACAGAAGCACAGGATACAAACAGAAATAATGAAAAAGATAAGAACAGAAACTTCATAAAAAAACTATTCATCATCCTGGACCTCATCCTCAACCTCAACCTCTTTTTCCTCATCTGATACATCGGCTTCTTTTAAAGGAGCTTTATTTTCAATAGCTTCAATTATCTGATCCTTGTCAAGTGTTTCTATCACCATAAGTCTTTCAACAAGCCTTTCGACGGCATCACGATGATCTTCAAGTATCTTTTTTGCTTCCTGATAAGCTTTGTCAATTATGTTATGAACTTCATCGTCTATCTTTTTAGATGTTGATTCACTCACCTGAGTTCTTTTTCCAAGTTCTCTGCCCAGAAAAACCTGCTCTTCATTTTCACCGTAATGTACAGGTCCAAGTTCATCGCTCATTCCCCACTGTGTCACCATATTTCTTGCAAGATGTGTGGCTCTCTGGATATCGTTTCCGGCACCTGTTGTAATTCTTCCGATAAAAAGTTCTTCGGCAACTCTTCCACCTACAAGGATTTTTATCCTGTCTATAAGTTCATCTCTGTGATAGCTGTGTTTGTCTCTTTCAGGAAGATGCTGTGTAACACCAAGTGCCCTGCCTCTTGGAACAATTGATATTTTATGCAAAGGATCGGCGTTTTTTGAAAAATATCCGACAATGGCGTGACCTGCTTCATGATAAGCAGTATCCCGTTTTTCGTCTTCGGTTAAAGCCATTGTTTTTCTCTCTTTTCCCATCAATATTTTGTCTCTTGCCTCTTCTATCTCTTCCATGGTGACACCTTTTATCGTTTTTGAAGCGGCAAGAAGAGCTGCTTCATTGAGAAGATTGGCAAGATCGGCTCCTGAAAAACCTGGAGTTCCGCGGGCTATGTCGTGATAGTTAAGCTCACCGTCAACTCTTATTTTTTCAGCATGAACTTTAAGTATCATTTCTCTCCCTTTTATATCGGGCATTGGAACATAAACCTGTCTGTCAAATCTTCCCGGTCTGAGCAAAGCAGGATCAAGAACATCGGGTCTGTTTGTAGCGGCAAGCACTATGACCCCTGCATCACTGCCGAACCCATCCATTTCAACAAGAAGCTGGTTGAGAGTCTGTTCCCGTTCATCGTGTCCACCACCAAGCCCTGCACCTCTCTGACGACCTACAGCATCTATTTCATCAACAAAAATTATGCATGGTGCTTTTTCCTTGGCATGGTTAAAGAGATCTCTCACCCTGCTGGCTCCGACTCCCACGAACATCTCAACAAAATCGGAACCGCTTATGATGAAAAAAGGAACATCTGCTTCACCTGCAACTGCTTTTGCAAGAAGCGTTTTACCTGTCCCGGGAGGTCCCACAAGGAGAACACCGTGAGGTATTTTTGCTCCCATTTTTGTATAGTGGGAAGGTCTTTTGAGAAAGTCAACAACTTCAGAAAGCTCTTCCTTTGATTCATCAACCCCAGCAACATCTTGGAATCTTATCGGATTTTGGTCTTTTGATATTACACGGTGTTTGCTTTTACCGAATGAAAATGCTTTTCCGCTTCCTCCCTGCATCTGTCTCATGAAAAAAATGAAAAGAAGTATGAATATAAGCATTGGAAGCCAGCTTGCCAGAATGGTTCTGAGAAAAGAGTGGTCTTCCGGCTTGACATATGTTGAAGGAACATTGTTTTCAGAAAGAAATTCCATCATTCTTTCGCCACTGGGCCCTATGACAAGAAATTCTTTGCCATCATTCAGTTTCCCTCTGAACTCCATGCCGTCTATGACAACTTCTTTCACTTCACCGGCTTTTACATTGTTGCGGAATTCTGTCATGTCAATTTCCAGAACCTCTTTTGAAGAAGAGAGTTGCAGAAGATTTAAAACAAAAAATACAACAAGGATTATTCCAAGCCAGATAAACAGACTTTTGTAATTAAATTTCATTTTGACCCCGGTAAACTTTTAACTGCATATTTTCATAAAACACCCATATCAGAGCACTGACTTTTATAAAGATCGGAAACCATCATGGAAATATCTTCAGGAATTTCAACGGACACTTTTTTGATATTATTGTCGGTCAACCATTTTCTGAAAACTTCTTTTGATTTGTCAGGTAGAAATCTGGCACTGTCTGAAGTAAATGTTTCATCTATCAGAGAAAGTTCTCCATCTATGATGCCGTATTCCACTTTTCCGTCAGCTATTTCAAAACCCAGTTTTTCAACTGCATGCTGATTGCAAATTCTGAAAAGATCAATTGTTTCAGATTTTATTTTTTTTGCCAGATCGGGATCACCTATTATTTCAACCATCTGATCAAACGATATTTTATCGTCCGTTTCAGATTTTTCGGTCGGTGTAAATGCAGGACCATTTTTTATCATTGCTCCTGCTTTAAGCTCACCTTCCGTTTCTATCGGATCCCATATCCATGTGTCTGTTTCAATAGCAGTTACGGCAGATCCGTACAATCTGAACCTGCAAACTGCTTCAACAGGGATCACTTCCGCTTTTTTCCCGAGCATAACTCTTCCTTTGAGCCACTCAAGATCAAGAAGCCTTTTCTCTCCTGTAATTTCAACTATTTTATCAATATCATCTGTCATAAAATGGGTTTTATACCCTTTTTCTTCAATAAACTTGAACCAGTAAGATGACTGTTTTGTAAGGTACACCCCTTTATCAGGAATGCCGGTTTTCATAACTACATCAAAAGCACTCAGTCTGTCTGTAGCAACAATGAGCAGATAATCTCCGATCTCGTAAACTTCTCTTACTTTTCCTTTTTTAAACAGTTTAAGAAAAGGAATTTCTGATTCCATCAAAACATTTTTTTCAGCCATTTTTTCAATTCTGAGCATCGATCCCTCCTAAGAATCAAGTATGTTAGATATAGATTTCATATGGTTTATACTGTAAATAACTTTCGCAAAAAGTCTTGTGACATTCACTTCCATATACCATGGGTTCTCTTTTTTAAATTGATCGCCTCTCCACACGGCATTGGTTCCCGTTACAGAGTTGATAATCCCGTCACTATGAGCTTTTGAAAGTTTTTCAACAGCACTTCCGTTAAAAAACGGAAAAGTACAGAAAACATCAATTTCTTTTGCTCCGAACTCTTTTAAAAGAGAGCATGCCGCTATCAAAGTCCCTCCGGTTGCAACCATGTCATCTACTATAACAACATTCTTGCCTGTTACATTCCCGACAAGTCTTGTTTCTACAACAGTTGATGCTTTTGAATAGTCCCTTTCTTTAACAATAAGAGCCATATCCGTTTTCAATTCTCTTGAATAATATCTTGCAGTTTCGGCAGATCCCACATCAGGTGCGACAACAACTGTATTTTCACAGATAAGTTCTCTGCTCAACATAGATTTCATCAACTGTCTTGATGCATGAAGATTGTCAAGCCTCGCTCTGTGAAAAAAACCGGCGATCGCTTCAGCATGAATATCTATTGTAAGAACTCTGTTTGCACCGCAACTTTCAATAAAAGCAGCAACCATTGAAGCAGTGACACTTTCTCTCCCTTTTCTCCTTTCCTGCCTTGAATTAGGATACTGAGGAATTACTGCTGTTATAGATTCCGCATCACTGTTGAAAGTCGCATTCAAAGCAGTTCCGAGAGCCATCAGGTTATCATTCACAGAAAGATCGCTTAAAGGATCGTCCATCAACTGAATGACATAAACATCCATACCCCTGATAGGTTCATCAATGGAGAATTTTATTTCACCGTTTGCAAAATGAGTTTCAGTGGTTTTGATATATTTAAATCTTTCGTCATGACCTTCTCTGTGATATTTTTCCTTAAGGTATTCCACCACCGCTTTAGCAAATTTATCCCCTGATTTACAGGATATAATGCCAAGTTGACCTCTATCGGCACTCATTTCATACTCCAAAAATAAAAAACATAAACAATACTGAATTCATATATAATGTCGAACTGAATTATTTACAAGATTTTATGGAAATTTATTTGTCTGTTACTAATCTTTATCAACACAATATTTATATAATTCATCACATTTCTGTGTTTCTTCATCACACATTGAGTCGAAATAGCATACGGCATAACCATCTTTGGGAACTATTCTGACATGAAGCTTTGTAAATTGACCTCTTTTGGTAAAATCTGCATTTCCTTCTTCATCGTCTATCAACATGGCTATCATAGCTGTGTGGTCACCCAGGAAAATGTCACCATCAGGTAAAATAATGTTAGCCATGGTGCTTCCGATGTTTCCTTCACCCCACACCTCAGCTCTTTCAAAAAGATAGTATGCGGTCCAATCGGAATCATAAATTAAAAAAGCAGAGGGAAGCCTGTCTTCCAAAAAGTAGTCCGGTTCTTCAACTTCCCAGTCAAGATATAAGAATGCATTCATTCCCGGATATCCTGCGATGTAAATATCATCTTCCGGGTCATTGTTCAAGAGCTTATGAGAACTTCTCAGTGTTATAATTGTTTCCTCTTCATCACGATCATTTTCATGAAAAGAGGTGTAGGTTACAGACACTCCCTCACCTTCAGTGTTGGCTTCCGGCACAGGCAGATCCATTTTTTTGGAAGTCATATCGGGAGTTTCCGATCCTGCCGCAATAAGGCTGAAAAACTCTTCAGTTACACCCATTTCCGGTTCAACATCTTCATCGGGAGCATCTTCTTCATCATGAAGATCACCGTCAACATCTTCAATATCATCGGTGGTTTCCTCATCGTTTTCTTCACCGTTTTCTGCATCGTTTTCTTCACCGTTACCACCGTTTTCGCCATTTTCCTTTTCAATATCAACAACGAGAAATGCAACAGTTGAAAAATGCCCAACTTCCATCATTATGGGATCACCGCTCATTATGGGGTCACCGCTCATTATCGGGTCTCCGCTCATTATGGGATCTCCGGAAGCATCAAAAACCCAGTCATTACCTTTCAAAAGTCCTGCTGTAACTCTTTGTCCCTGAGGAACTGTTGTCAATTCGGTATCAGCTTTAATGGTCACTTTAGCATTTTCTGAAAAGACGATACCTTTGGGACCGAATTCAACTGCTTTGGAAACAAGTGAATTTTCTCTTGGAAAACCTTTCTTTTTGTAAAGCACCATTGTGATCTCTGTATCTTCCTGAAGAGCACCAGGAGGGATCACGATCTGAGCTTCTTCGTTGGCAGTTTTTACCGTACCACCTTCAGCAGCTATGATCATCAAACTTCCTCTGCTAACTTCTTCCTTTTCCACTTTTTCATCATCTTTTGAAGAACTGCACGAAATAAATACAAAAACAGCACAAATTAGGATTAAGAACTTTTTCATTTTTTCCTCCGAAAAAAATATTGACAGTTAATTATACCAAAATCGTTCGATTCTGCCATAAGCCGCCCTCAAACGGGTTGACAACTGGAAAAATTGTGTGAAATGTCATAAAAATGGATTTTTTTCATCTGAAATTTTCTTAATGGCGGCAAAAG
>SLGQ01000120.1 GCA_007136595.1 Candidatus Sumerlaeota bacterium
TAAACCTTCAAGCTGAATTATCTTAAAAAACTCATAAAAGGGCTTAGAGTAATCATAAAAAGATTCAAGCATTATTGAAGAAGCTCCCACTATTCTTATAAAACTTTCGCCCATCAGAATTTCACGGAGTCTGCGGGCTTCTTTGTCACTGAATTTTCCAAGGATCTCTCCAAAGTTATCAAAGAAAAGTACTAATTTCTTTCCACTTTCATTCAGGCAATTTCTTAAAATCTTATAAGCAGTTTCTTCGTAATCATCATTTTCTGTATATTTCATCATTTCATCGTAGAGACCATTAAATTCAGGACAACATTCTTCAATATTTTCAGAAATTCTTTCCCAAACCCTGTAAAGTGTCCTGATCCCGTATTCCTCTTCATCAAAAATTACAGGTATAAGCTGCCTTTTTAGTTCAGAATCATCTTTCACTTCGTAGTAAAGTCGTCTTAAAAGAGTTGTTTTCCCGCTTCCTCTCAGTCCCTGTATTATGAAATGCTGCGGAGGATGTTTCATATCATCCTTTTTTATTGCCTGAAAGATTGAGTTGAATTCATTGAGCCGGACAGAAAAATTCCTTATAAGCTCTTCTTGAGAATAATTAGCCGGATTATAAATATAAGCCATTTTATTTATGTTATCAGTTTGCGACATTTTTACACCACCACATTTTTAATAAAGGTGAATTAAATTTATACGTTGAAGGATTTTCGTCATTATTTATATATCCATCATATATCAATGCATTAATGATCGCTTTATGATCTGAATTCAATTCAAATTCCACTGCCTTGTCATAAATAACTTCAGAACTTACAAACTCTTTTTCTGAGGCAATATTGAGGACAGTTTTTGCAAATTTATACTCGTTGGACTTATAAGATTTAAGCCTTGCATGCCAATGTTCAAAATAGATCCGTTTTTTTACAATTTCTTCAAAAATCGTATCAATCTCGGAATCTGTTCCAGAAAAACCAGCTTCATGTATTTCCTGAATGATTATCTGTATATAATATGGAACAAATTCATGAAGCTTATTAAGTATGTAATCTATGGTTTTGTCATTTATCAAAGGCTCACCATCAAGAATGAACTTGATAAGTTCTTTTGCTTCTTCTCTGTTCAAAGGTCTTAAAGTATGAGAATTAATATCATTGATGTATTTAGATCCATCTATTGAACTGGCAACATTCTCCAGACCTATTGAGCCGGCATATATAAATTGAATGTTTTTATTTATATCAGGGCTTTGTCTAAGAGTTCTGTTCTTCTCAAGAAATGAAACCGCCTTTTTTTCATCATCTTTAAGGATGTTCTGAAGCGTCTGAGCAAATTCATCAATAATTATAATTATTTTTTGATCTTTTAAATCCAGTTTTTTCATTAAAAGTACCAGTTCTTCATAATAATCGAGTTCTTTATCCCCGAGCTTTATTGTTTTTCCAACTTCATCGATCTTTTTCCCAAGTGTTTTTGCCATTTCAACGAGCTTAATTTTCAATTGTTCATCACTTTCCGTTAAAAGATGGTTGTAGATTTTACGGAAAAACTCGTTGCAGGAATCAACTGATTCCGTATCAAGATATAAAATTGAATATCCTTCTTCAGGGTTGTCCTTTAAATAGTAAAGTATTGAAGTTTTTCCTGTTCTTCTGGGTGCTGAGATAAGAACATTGCTTCCGCTCCTGATTTTTCCCCACAATTTTCTTATATCATTTTTCCTGTTAAAAAACTTTTCTCCAGTTGCCACCTGCCCTACGATGTTTTTCATTGTAATCCCCTCTTAAATAAACAACTCTCAACTCAAAGAATAGTGACAAATTATTTTTTGTCAAGTCTTTTGGCAAATTATTTTTTGTCAAACTGCGGGTGCTGGTTTTTGCGGGTGGTTTCCGATTCTATTCCATCATTCAATGAAAAGGATACTGTGCCGAAATTTTACACTATCCAACGACCTTATATCCCCTTGATTCGACTGCTTTTTTGATTTCAGGGAGGTTTATGTCTTTTCCTTTTACGATTGCAGTTTTTGTCTGAAGGTTGACTTCAACTTCTTTTATTCCTTCTATTTCCAGGATTGCCGATTTTACACTTGCAACACAGTGATTACAGGTCATCCCTTCTATCGTTACTGTTATAGAATCAACTTTTGAACATTCACTGCACCCTTCTTCCATTGAGCACACTTTTCCCTTTTTGCGGTTGAAAATTTTTCTTATATAGCTTGAAAGAAGAAGGAGTGCCAGAACAACCGATGAAACAATTGAAAGAATATGAAAAAACGGACTGTGGTGTTCATGAATATCCATTATATCGGCAGGAATAAACCATGATGCTGGCAAAAAACTGTCAATAAGAAAACCGAATATCAATGCTCCGCCAATTATCGAAACAAGGTAGCTTACAAGAGTTCTGAAACCGAGCGTTCTCCATATAACTGTAACTGTAGCGGCATTTGTAGCCGGTCCAGCCATAAGAAAAACAAGTGCCGCTCCCGGACTTAAACCTTTAAGCATGAGAGCCGCCGCAATTGGAACTGAACTTGTGGCACAGACATACAGGGGCACAGATGCAACAAGAACAACGATCATGCTTAAAAACCTGTTGCCCAGATAAAGTGTAAAAAAATCTTCAGGTATCACAACTGTAATAAATGCCGCTATTGAAAGCCCCATAAGGATCCAGAGAGAAATATCATCAAGAAATTCAACAAATGAGTATTTAAACCCGTTTTTGATTTTTGTGATAAAGGGAACTTTTTCATTTGGCATTGATGCTGTTTTACCCTCTTTTTCTCCATGTTCTTCCGGTTCGTTTTTTGTAAGAGTGTTTGTAAGTGCTCCCCCGAAAACACCTGTTACAAATGCAATTACAGGTCTTATCAAAGCAAGCGGCAATCCGAGAAGTGACCATGTCACCAAAATCGAATCAACACCGGTCTGAGGAGTTGATATCATAAATGAAGTTGCAGAGCCTTTTGATGCTCCACTTTTGTGAAGAGAAATGCCTGTCGGTATAACCCCGCAGGAACACAAAGGCAAAGGAACTCCCAGCATAGAAGAATAGACAACACTTTTTAAGTTTTTCTGCCCGATCTTTTTTCTGAAATCTTTTATTTTGAAAACTTCATTTAATATTCCGGCAATTATAAATCCCAAAAGGAGGTATGGAGCCATTGCCATGAAAATAGCTATAAAACTGTCAAAATAATTTTTCATAGTACCTTCTTATCATTATTGATATAATATAAACAAATCCCGCCACAAGAGTAATAGCGGCACCTGTAGGGAGGTTGTAACTGTATGAAACACCAAGTCCTGTAAGGCTGAAAACAAAGCTGAAAACAAATGAGAGCAACATGATCTTTGGAATTTTTGAAGAAAATATTGATGCCGTCGCTGACGGAAAACTTAAAAAAGCTATAACGAGTATCAAACCCACAACCTTCATAAGCACAACTATTGTCAGGGCTATCATTATAAGCATCACTATATATATTATTGAACTTTTCAAACCCCTGATCCGTGCATATTCTTCATCAAATGATACAGCCGCAAACTGCCTGTAAAATACTGCCATAATTAGAAAAACTACTGCGGCAAGAATAGAAAGTGAAATAAGATCACCTTTCGACACAAGCAGAATGTTCCCGAAAAGATAATTACTTAAATTTACTGCATATCCCGGAGAAAAATAGATAAATATTATACCTGCCGACATTCCGCATCCCCAGAGAGCACTTATTACAGTATCTTCATGCTGTCCGCCATTAAACCTTATCAGACCGAGAATCACAGCAAAAACAATTGAAACAGCTATAGCCCCCGCCATAGGGGAAAATCCGAAAAAAACAGCTGCTCCTACTCCGCCAAGCACTGCGTGAGCAATTCCACCTGTAATAAAAGTTATCCGGTTAATATGAACAAAAGTTCCTGAAATACCACATGAAAAAGAAGCTAAAAATGCAGCGGCAAGAGCATTCTGCAAAAAATTAAATGTCAACACAGCATTAAAAAATTCCATCATCATATACCGCACTTGTGATTTATGCCGACCTTATTTCCTTTATAAAGGGCGTCAATATCATTAAAAGTTACATTTTTCGCATCATTCATTACAAGAGTTCTGTTGACACATGCCAGTTTGTTGACAAATCCTGATATGAAACCGATATCATGACTTACAATTACAATTGTCATTGTTTTGTTAAATTCATTCAGCATCTCAAAAACATCTTTTTCAACAGAGCTGTCAACACTTGATACAGGTTCATCGAGAAGCAAAAGCTGCGGTTGAGAGACAATCGCTCTCGCAATAAGTGTCCTCTGCTTCAATCCACCCGAAAGTGAACCGAAACGATCCTTCGCTCTATCAGAAAGACCAAGTTTTGCAAGAGCATCTTTAACTTTTTCCTTTATCTCCTTATTGTAAAATGGGCCGAATGAAAAAGAATTCAGCAAACCGCTCATTACAACTTGCTCAACTTCAATAGGAAAAGAGCTGTCATGGACAGAAAACTGCGGAACATAACCTATTTTCAAATTATTTTTTGCAGGATCCTGACCAAAAACTTTTAAAGTTCCATGTTCTTTATGTATAAGCCCTAAAATCAGTTTTAAAATTGTAGTTTTGCCCCCGCCATTGGGACCTATAATTGCTGCAAAATCCCCTTTTTCAATGCTGAAGGTGATATCTTCAAGAACTTTATTTTTACCATAAGAAAAATTTACACCTTGAAATGAGATCACTTCATTCACTTTACAAGACCTTCTTTTATGAGCTCTGCCGATTTTCTGATACTTTCAATAACATTTTCTTCAAGCGGGTCTATCATTACAGCTTCAATTCCGGTTTCTTCCGACAATGATTTTACGACATTGTCCGAGAACTGTTTCTGAACAAATATTTTCTTCACATCTTTTTCTTTAATAAAATTTACCATCTGTGCCATCTCAGAAGCAGACGGCTCTTTTCCATCAACTTCTATAGCAACTTGTTTTAAACCATACCTGTCAGCAAAATATCCCCATGCAGGATGATAAACGACAAAGCTTTTCCCACCCGAATCTTTAAAAAGCCTCAATGTTTCATCATGAAGCTGCTGAAGTTCCTGTTTAAAAGCAATATGGTTTTTTATATATTTTTCTCTGTTGATGTTATCAATTTTGAGAAGTTCCGTCACAGTGTTTTGAGCCATCTGTATCAACATCACAGGATCAACCCATATATGCGGATCATGGTTGCCGTGATGGTGGTGGTGGTGGTGATGATGATGACCATCGCAATCGTGATCATGTTCATGACCATCAAAATATCTTAAAGGGATGTTCCTGTGCATTTCAGAATGGATAACTGAAGGAAACTGGTCTTTAACCCTTTTCAGCAATGCTTTTTCAAATGGCATTCCTATTGCAAAATATATCCGGGAGTCTTTTATATCCATCATTTTTTTAGGACCCGGTTCATAAGTTTCAGGATTTGCATTCTGGGGCACCATGACATTCACCTTAACATCTTCCCCCACGATCCTTTTGAGGATATAAGCTTGAGGTGCAATACTTACAGTAAAGGAAAGCCCTTTGGTCTCACTTTCAGCTACACTGCTTTTTCTTGTACATGATAAAAAAGGGATGATCAGGCACAAAACTAAAATAAAAATTTTTCTCATCATAAAACCTCCACAAAAAAAATCAGGTGATAGTATCACTTTACCGATGTTGAGTCAAGATATGAAATGTTGTGAAATTCAGGTTCAGGGTTTGTTCATATAGGTTTCAAGACCTTTTTTAAGGATATTCATAGCTTTTTTAGTTTTTTCAGTATTAAGGACAAAAGCTATTCTCACTTCGTCTCGTCCCAGTCCGGGAGTTGAGTAAAATCCTTCTGCCGGAGCAAGCATGACAGTTTCGTTGTCAATATGAAAGTCCTGAAGGAGCCATATAACGAAATCTTCCGCATTTTCAACAGGAAGTTTTATAACTATATAAAAAGCTCCGTTTGGAACTTTATACTCAACACCTTCCATCTCTTTAAGTGTCTCAACAACGACATCCCTTCTGTTTTTATATTCCCCTACCACTTCATTGTAGTAGTCATCTCCAAGATCGGCGGAAGGAACTGCCATTATCTGATCAATGGTGGGAGGACAAAGTCTTGCCTGCCCGTAAGCGAGAGCCGCCTTCATAATATCGCAGTTGTAGCTGAGAAAAGCACCGATCCTTGCTCCGCAGGAAGAAAACCTTTTGGAAATGCTGTCAACCACTATCACTCTGTCCCTTGCATTTTCAAAGTTCATAAAAGAGGTATGTTTTTCCCCTTCAAAAATAAACTCTCTGTAAACTTCGTCAGCGATAATTATGAGGTCTTTTTTTATTGCAAGGTCAACTATCTGTGCAAGCTCTTCTTTTGAATAAACTTTCCCTGTAGGATTATTGGGATTGCATATAAGGATCGCTTTTGTTTTTTCCGTTATGAGTTTCTCTATCTCTCCTATGGGAGGCATCTGCCAGTCATCTTCTATTTTTGTGGTTACAGGAACGACATTCACTCCGGCAGCTATGGCAAAACCGTTGTAGTTGGTATAAAAAGGTTCAGGAATAAGAACTTCATCCCCGGGATCCATACATACCGTAAATGCCATTGTAATAGCTTCACTTCCACCGGTAGTAACAATGATATTGTCCCTTTCAAGAGGGATGTCATGCCGGGCATAATATCTTATCAGTGCATCCTGATACTGAGGAATACCCTGACTTGGACCATACCCCACAACTTTTGTGCCGATGTTTTTAAGTGTTTCAAGCATTTCGGGCGGTGTCTCAATATCAGGCTGCCCAATATTAAGATGGTAAACCGTTTTGCCGGATGCAACTGCGGCATCATCATAAGGTTTTAACTTTCTGATAGGTGAAGGTGGAAGTTTTTTCCCTCTTAAAGAAACTTTGCTCATATCAAGATCCTCAAAAAAAAATAATAATAAACCACTGCACTGCCATTTTTGAGTATGTACATTAACTATAGTTAAAAGCAAGAAAAAGAGTTAAATATCTTCTTCTCCGGAAGGTTCCCCTTTAGGGTAAACAATGAATTTTCTGGCAATTGAATTTCTTTCTTTATCTTTTCCTTTCACCATGATGGTAATTCTGTTCGTTCTTTCTTCAAATTTTAGGGGAATTGAATATTTTTTATTTTTCAAATTGCCATCGGTGATCCTTTCGTAGAAAATTTTCCTGTTATTCTGAAACACGAAAACATCTTCCACACAGCCGGAAACAGTAAATTCTATCACTTTACTGTCAGATTTTACTGTTTTGGGGGACATGTCAAAATCAATTGCCGGCATAGCAATGGAATACTTTGTTTTCAAACCGGCATTTTTCGTGTCCGGCTTCAAAGGTTTGATCTGTTCTCTATTTACCCACTTACCATTTACAAGACGGAATGACCCTCCACATTGACCATCTACCTTTACTTTTCCCTCTCTTAAAACAGTTCCTATGGGAGTTTCCATTAAAACAGACGGATAAAGCGGAGTTCCTTTGGGAATGATATATTCTTTTGATAATTTTTTGAACTTGCATCTGTCAAGTCTAGGTGATACCGGTATGGAAAAACCTGCATTGTATCTGGTTTTATAGTCATAAACTGAAATGGAAACACCTATGGTTCCATCTTTTTCAACATTGAAATCACTCAAATTCAGTTTAAAATCAAAGGATTTTTCCTCGCCGGGATCAAGAGATACAGAGTGAGTCCCTTCAACAATGAAAATTTCTTTTGAGTTGTTTGTGTTTATAAGCATTGCTCTGCCATCAAGAAGTTTGCCTTTTCCTTTATTTTTCATTTTAACACGGAGAACCACTTCTTCACCAGGCTCCATTACTCCGTTTACAGAATCTCCCGAATCAATTACAAGCGATGAAAAAACAACTTCAGGCATTTTTGCAGGAACAGTTTCTATCGGTATTTTTCTTGTTGTTATAACATTGTCAACAGACCCTGAGGATATGTTTACCTTTACATCTTCCTTCCTCCACGGCATTGATTCGGGAAGCTTGACCTTTACAGACCTTTCGACAGATTTTTTAAAAGTACCGAAAGGTATTTCTATCCTTTGAAGAAAAGGTATTTTCGTATCAAAGACCCCTATCAGATTTTCAACTTCCTGCTCCCCTTTGTATTCGGCTTTAAATTTCAGCTCAATATCTTCACCGCCTTTCAGTCTCGGACTGCTTAAAAGCTCTATAGACAAGAGATCGGGGTTCAACTCTCTTAAAGTCATCGTCCTTTTCCACGGGATACCTATATCTTCCAGTCTTGAAATTATTATATCCCACTGTTTGTCTTTGATGGAAGAAGCGGCTTTCATAAAAGGTTTTTCTTCTTTAAGATGTTTTTTTATCATGCCTATTGCAATTTCTATTTCTTCATCACTTCTAAAAACACCGTCTCTCGCACTTCTTCTTTCTTTCCTCAAAACTTCAGGGTCTTTATACGGTTTATAATACCTGATCGTAATAGCCGGAAATTCCGGTTTTTCCGGGGCATATTTACTGGTTATATGCTCTCTTAGATCTTCTTCTTTCATTATATTGGTATCGGTATTGAATATCTGTATCTTTTCTTTGCTCACATATCCGGGCTGCAATTCAATATCAGGCGTAACACCGACCGACTGAATTGAAATGTTCCCGGGAGTAAGGTACTGGGCAACTGTCAGTTTAAGTCCGCCGCCACCGGGTATCCTGAAAAGATTCTGAACACTCCCCTTCCCAAAACTTTTACGTCCCATGACTGTTGCTCTGTTATTTTTCTTTAAAGCTGCTGTGACAATTTCTGCGGCAGATGCAGTACCCTCATTGATCAAAACAATTATCGGGACATCAAGCAGATCTGTTTTCTGTGGTCTTGCTTCTTTTATCTCTTTTTCATTGTCACCTACAGTTGCAACAATAACACCTTTGTCAAGAAAAATATCACTGATCCTTATAGCTTGACTTAAAAGACCACCTGAGTTATTTCTCATATCAAGAACCAGTCCTTTCATATTTTTCTTTCTAAGGTTGTCCAGTTCTTTTAAAAGAGTAGGGTAAGTGTTTTCCATGAATCCTGTCAACTTTATATATCCTATTCCAGGTTCAGGCATTTCTGCGACCACAGATTCTATCTTTATTATTGCTCTGACAACCTCAAATTTTATCAGCTCAGGAACCCCCTCCCTTCTTATTCTTAATGTTACCGAAGTGTCAGGTTCTCCTCTCATCCTTTCAACTGCCTGAGTCAAAGACATGTTTATCGCTGACTCGTCATTTATCTGGACAATTATGTCCCCTGCTTCTATCCCTGCTTCCATTGCAGGAGTCCCGGACATAGGAGAAATAACAATTATTTCTCCATCATCATTTATACTTATGACTATCCCGAGTCCGCCAAAATTCCCCTCTGTAGAACTGGTAAATTCTTCAAATTCTTTCGGAGTGAAAATATAGGAATGGGGATCCAGTTTTCTTAACAACCCATTTAAAGCGATGTATTCTATGTCATTCATTTCAAGAGGAGGCTGAGGCTTATAGTTTTTTTCAATAAGGCTGTAAACGCCTCTTAGAACATAAGCGATGTCATAAAGATCCCTTAACCTTCTGACAGGTGTGGCATACCTTTTGTTGTATATTTGGACATCAACTTTTTTCCCTTCCTCATCATAGTTGATCAATGTTTCAGAAAGCTGGTTCTGAAGGGCATTTAAAGCTGCGTTCAAAAGATCTGCCGTATCAAGTTTAGCTTTGTCAAGGTATCTGGTTTTTACTGCTCTAAGAGTATATACTGTTATTTCACCCTGAGATATCGAGTATTCTCTGGAAGTTGACAAAAGCCTTTCAAAAAGATTCGCATTAAGTATCAATGCAAAAAATAATATGGAGAATATAACAATTTTTCTTTTCATCAAACTACCTCTTAAAATAGTTGTATTATTCAACGAACACTTACCAAAAACCTATCCCAAGCCACTGTGAGATCAGGAAATCAAACCTCCCGGCAAAAAGGAGTATCCTCGAAAAAAGAGTATAACCGAAAGATGTTCCTATTGCAACTAAGAGATAAAATCTCCCTGCCTCGGCATACCCCCTTATCATTTTAACATCCGGATATTTCCTTGCAACAAAAAATATTAAGACAGATGCTGTTCCTGTAATCGATACGAGAGCATTTACAGTTGAAGTCCAATTAATCTTGCCCTCATCAGTAAGAACCACAAGCGGAAATATTGATGCTGATATCATTTCAAAAACATAAGCCCTGAAATATATAATGATAGTCAATGACGCAAACAAGCCGGCTAAAAACGAAGCGGGGATCCTCAAAATTTCTGACAGCTTACCTTTCCTTAATATCAGTATCAGCACACCTGTAAATACAGGAACAAGGAGGTGCCACTGTCCGGCAATTGCATCTTCAAAAGCCGGCTTTATAACAGAAAAGTACCAGAGACAGAAAAAGTATCCGGCACTTACACCTATAAAGATGGACTCTGCGATCCTGTAAATAAAATTGTCTCTGTAGAGAATTGAAAACACTGCTAATACCAGCAAGGCTGATATCCAGATATTTATGTCACTGCTTAAACTCACTTCTTTTCCCTGCAAAAAAAACAGTATTTGACAATATTATTATAAAAATGACAAATATTAACAGTATGCTGGCAATTGAGTACCTTGAAGTTGAAATGCCTTCGACACTGAAAGCCGATTCCAGTCCTGCCATCCTCTTGCTGCCCGCAACAAGTATATCTATCTGCCCGGAATCTTTAAATGGAATATATTCCGCAACCATGTCGGAAGTGACAACTGCAATAACAGGCATCTTTTTTTCTTTTGAAAGAGTGTTCAAAATCACGGCCCCGGGAGTACCATCTATTTTCATTGAAGAAATTTCAATAAAAGCTGAAAAATCATTGAAAGAGGAAATTCCGTTCATTATCGGAATTGTCTCAAGCTCATTTTCAAAAACATCTTTTGTCCGGGCGGAACTAATTGATTTTGAAATTATACCGGCACCCAAAGTACCTCCACCGATAAAACCGAGATTTACATAATTCCTGCCATAAACGGCTCTTCTTTTCCCTAAACTTTGTCCGGACAACCCTTCTCTCATACCCAGAGATATCGTCTCAACCCCAAGTTCAGTTAAAGTAAAAAGTACCACCGAAATGTTTCTCGACAACAACTCTCTTAATATCAAGTGTAAAGAACCATCCATTTCATATCTTGCCGTAGGACCGTAATTTACGGCGATAAGGACTTTCGAACCTTCATCCATCTGGTCTACAACATTAAAAAAAGCTTTCTCTTCATTTCCCGGATCTACAGAAAAGGATGGGGAAGCAACTATAGTTGCAAAAACAAGTATTATTAACGAAATCTTTAAATACCACTCCGTTACTTCCATCTTTGTTTTTCTTTTTTCGTCCATCTTTTACTTTTCACGCATATTTTTAAATAAATCAGCAGCTTTTATAAAATAAACATATAAAACACCCGTCCCTGTACCAATTAAAACAGCTCTGAAAACCGATAAAGAGGGAACATCCATGAGCCATTTCGAGGAAATGCCCGAATACCCTGATGAAACAACAAACGGTAAAAAACCAACCATTGTCAATAATGCTGACACCGTTATAACCAAATAGGAAAAAGAGCGGATATTTAATGTATGGAATGCGGCAAGCACCATCCAAACAAACATTACCGCCATAAAAGTTGAGTAAAGGGGATCTATGATAACTCTATATATCCAGCGCAATACTCCTCTTACAGAAATATGGTGGTAATACCCCGTTCTAAAAAATGATGCCGTAACAGCTTTTGACCCCTGCAATGTTAAATAATCGGGGAAACGGGGATGAAAAGTTTCACCCAGAAGATCTGAAAAACTGTCATCTGCAATAAAATTATTGAAAGAAATATAACCACTTAAATTGCTCTCTTTTAACCCTTCATCTAACGAAATATGTTCCATCACTTTATTTTTAAGGATATCCCCTGTTCCATTCACCGGAATGCCGTTAATCTGCAGATCACTTATTTTTACAGTTTCAATGGGGACAATATTTTCCATTAAATACAATGAGCTGTTAAACCACTGTTTCATATCTGACATAGCAGGATAAATAGTTAAAACAACAGATCTTGAAACATTTACCGACCTTTCAATGAGAATTTCCAGATTTCTAAGATCATCTTTGTTAAAAATGGTTTCGCTTCCGGAAACTATTTTTTCTGTCAAGTCACTATATTCACCAAGGGATACTCCCGCTTTTTCCAACACGATCTCTGACGGGACAAAATCTTTATAAACTCTACCCGAAATAAATAATGCCAGTTTATTTTTTGAAGGATGATGTCTGAAATAAGGATCACTTTCTATGACAGAAAGCGAAACCCCGAACAAAAAATCAGGATGGTCTTTCAAAGTATTTTCCCAGGCAAACCTTCCACTGAACAAATTTAAAAATCCGGCAAGTACCGTTATGGCAAAAGAACATGCAATTATCCCCGGGTACAACCTGTTCCCCGGCTTCTGTAACAAAGAAACATTTTTTGCAATATATTTAATGATACCTGCAAGTAAAAAGAAAATGACCGTTATCTCTCCCCAACGGAATACCAATGCCAGAACACTATCATTATATCCGGCAAAAAAACTGTAGAGAATAAATATTGCCAGCAGCATGATTACAGCCTGTTGAATTTTATGTATCAATTTCCACCTTCCATAAAATTACGCAATATTGTGAGTATTGGAAAAAATGAGTTTACCGTATATAAAACAGAACCGGCAAAGATCATGACTGTCACTGCAACAATGAAAAAATAGGGACCGTAACCGGGTTTGCCGCCTTGCCTGATGGATTCTATATCTGATGCCAAAGTAAATGTTTCCAGAGACAACATCGATTTTCCTCCGGACAAAAGATTTGCTGTAACCCCTGGAACAGTAACCGAAAGGTTTATCACCTTTTCTCTGCCGGAGGTTTTATATCCGGTATAATCGGATTCTATTGACCCTGTGCTGCAACTTAACATTAACGCCGGGATTTTTTCCCCTGATTCAAACCCGGATATCATAGAAGCAGGTAAAATTGAAACTGTAATACTGTTTTCAGTTAAACCTGTCATTTCCGGTTCTCCGGTAAAACCGGAATGTTTTTCAAAAAAGGGAAGATTGTAACCGACATCGTTTTCTGCATCACAGTAAAAAGAAAAAAGAGCTATCAGAGACTTAAATGATTCTTTCATGGGATTTCCGAAGGAATAGTCGCTCTGAAGAAAAGAAACATCTCTGCTTTCCTCCCCTAAAAGCCCTTTTATGGTAGTAAAAATCCTTGTTGCATCATTATCAGAAAAGGCTAAACTTTCAGGATAGTAGAAAAAAGGAAGCAGACATGAGATCACGAAAAGAAAAAACATAAACAAAAAACCGGCATCAATAAAAGCAAAGAAATCAGTTGTTTTAACACACTGGATATCTGTTATAACTGAACTTCCACTTAGAAAATAGACTCTGGCTCTGTAACAGGTATAGGGTGAAAATCTTTCTGTAAAACTGGAAATTCCGGTAGTGAATTCAAAAACGGGAACAAAGTCACTCTCTTTTTCTGACCGCAACAATTCAGCATAACTGTAATCTTCAACATGGTCATTTATTTCCACTAAAACAGTTCCGTCATTACGAATGTTAACTGTAAAAAATTCTTGTCCGGATCCATAACAATGGAGTGTCATAAAAAATATAGCGGCAAGAAATATTTTTTTACCCATTAATCCGCTTCCTTCCGGAGATCGATTATCATGATGCCTGAACTTTTATATGTCTTAAGTAAAACTTTTTTTTCTTTATGCTCTTTTAAGTATGCTTTACCTTTCATCTCTATCTCAAGGGATGAAGAAGGTTCAATCTCATAAATATATCTCTTGCCCCATAGAAGCATGGTGGGCTCAATTTTTGTAGTTCCACTGACATGAAAAGAAACCGCTTCTCCATCTTTTTCAAAATCACCGTCAGGAATAAGTAGCCACCCTCTTTTTACAGGAAATTTTTCTATCAAATCTGAAAAATCAACTCTTTCGTCAAAATTCTTTCTGATAAACATTGATGCCAAAGCCGGAAGATAACCGTCGGTGTCAAACAAGAACTCGATAAGACCCCTTACTTTATCCGGATTTGAAACAAGATTGAGATATTTATCAAAATCTATTTTTTTATCAAGAACGATCCCTATCAATCTAGAAGGTCTGTAAAAATCTTCCTTTTCCGTTTCTTTAAAAGAAAAGGGAGCGTTCTTTTCAACCTTAAAGTCCACGATAGAAGATAAAGTATCTTCTGCGACACAATCGTAACATGCTGACAGCATTGAGTTGTCCAAATCACAAGTACCCGTTGCAATTGAATATCTCCGGTGTTTATACTCTCCTCTCACCCTTTCACAGTCAATAAAAACCGAAAAAGCTTCGTTAATATAAATAAGCCCCTGCTTTAATATATTATTAGAGCAGAACTGTTCGGAGATTTTTGTTAAAATTGATGAAAAAACAAAGACAGGATAATTTTTGACAGATTCGGTCAGATCACATTTCGACAAATACAAAGACTCCACTACATTATCTATTTTACGGTCACAACTTTCCAACCCTGTCAATACATTTTTGCCGGAAGCAAAGCGGGTAAAAGGAGAAAAGTAAAGTTTTGCAGTGTCAACAACTGTCGAATTTCCTCTGTAAATCACAAAAGGTTTCCTTTTTTTGATCCACTCTATTTGCGAAACGGTTCTGATCAATCGTTCTGTTTTTTTCCCCTCACACCCTTCATATCCACCTGATATCAGAACAGTTTCAACTGATTCATAATAAGTTTCATCCTCTTTTTCTTCCAAAAAAGAACTCCATTTCACATCAAGCATCATTGAAGATGCTGTTTTAATGGAATGCTTCTTTGACCACTCTTCTGACAAACAGAATATACCTGTGCTTACAAGTCCGGCAGATGAAACTACTATACAGATATTACTGTTTTCATCAGGCAGAGAATGCCCTTTGGACATTAAACTTTCTTTTATCTTCAACATCACTTCTTCTTTTGAGTAACTGTCTGAATTGATTTTCAGCTTATCTGAATAAAAATCATAAACTGTCCCCTGCTCTCCCGGTTCAAAATAAACTGCCGCAATTTCTGAGCGGAGAAGAATCAATGTAAGGAATTTAGATGTCAAAACTATTCCTCTTTCAAATTCTCTTCTATTCTTTGAAATAGATCTTCTTCTGTAAGACCGGACTTAAATTGATCGAAAACTTTTTCTGTTCCGGGAAAAAGAGAAACAAGCGGCTCAACAACCTCAAAACAGCTCATTACTATTCTTTTTAGAGGATATATCATTTTAAAAGCAAGGATTGCAGGAAAACTTAATTCAAAAGACTTGATAAAAAACAAAGGCTTTTCAAAAGAATTATTCTGAGCATCTTTTTTCATAGTTCAGTATCATAGAGCAACGGATCTTTTTTCTGAACAAACTGATCTATTATCTCCAGAGACCTCTGATCAAGATCTATAAATTTCAATCCCATTCCCGGAGATTCTCCACTTATATCGCTATGTGTCATATTTCTGACCCACACAACTTCAGTTAAAACTTCTATGTTTTCCCCTTCAAGAGTCAGCTCAAGCATCAATTCTGTCCCGATAGGAAATACCCTGTGAGTAGCAATAAAAAGTCCACCCTGGCTTATATCCATTGTGAAACCACTAAAAAATGTGTGGGGACCAGACAGGGTAACCTCCAAAGTGACATCAATCCTTTTGCTTGCCCTGTTATTGGACTCAGAAAAAACAACTTCATCACTTCCTGTTTTTTCATCATAGAAAACTGTATTGTTTTTTTTATCATTATTTTTTTGATTCCCAGCCATTTCTTTCTCCGTTACTGTTCCAGCCTGAATTCCACCCTTCGGTTATTAGCTCTGCCCTGTCTTGTCCTGTTCGACTGTATCGGCTTATCAGGACCGAATCCCTTTGCTTCCAATTTATCGGCATCAACTCCCTCATCAATCAGAAACTTCTTGACTGAGTCGGCTCTTTGTTGTGACAGCCTCAAATTCAGATCACGCCCTCCCACATTATCTGTATGTCCTTCTATGTAAACCTTTTTAATAGAAGGAGTGCTCTTTATGGCATCTGCGACTTCGCGCAACAGATCGTAAGATTTTTTATCAATGACAGCTCTTCCCGTTTCAAAGAAAACTGTCTGTTGAAGTTCAATTTCTTTTTCTGTAACAATTATCATTTTGTACTGCTTAGGTGGAGGACACCCCTGATGTTCTTTTACACCCGGGACATCAGGACATTTATCATCAATATCAGGTATTCCATCACCATCTCTGTCAGGACAACCCTGCAGCTCAGGCGGTCCCGGATCATCAGGACAACGATCATCAATATCAGGTATCCCGTCACCGTCTCTATCAGGACAACCCTGCAATTCAGGCGGTCCTGGATCATCGGGACAACGGTCTTCTGAATCAGGAACACCATCACCATCCCTGTCTGCCGCAGGAGGACATCCAAACAATTCAGGCGGGCCAGGTTGATCGGGACATTTATCATCTATGTCCGGGATTCCGTCACCGTCTCTGTCCGGGCAACCTCTTAATTCAGGCGGTCCGGGATCATCGGGACAACGGTCTTCTGAATCGGGAACACCGTCTCCATCCCTGTCTGCCGCAGGAGGACATCCAAACAATTCAGGCGGGCCAGGTTGATCGGGACATTTATCATCTATGTCCGGTATGCCGTCACCGTCTCTGTCCGGGCAACCTCTTAATTCAGGTGGTCCGGGATCATCGGGACAACGGTCTTCTGAATCAGGAACACCGTCACCATCCCTGTCTGCAGGAGGCGGACATCCATCAAATTCAGGCAATCCCGGAACATCGGGACATTTATCATCTATATCTGGTATCCCATCTCCATCTCTGTCCGGACAACCTTGAAATTCAGGCGGCCCCGGGTCATCAGGACAACGGTCTTCTGAATCAGGTATTCCGTCACCATCTCTGTCTTTAGAAAAACAGCTTTCAGCATTTACGCCTGCTCTTGCGGCATAGAAATCTTTTTTATCAAGATATTTATCTGCATTATGATAGTCACCGCCCCTGAGCTCCAGAAGCATAAATTCAACAAGGCTCTCAGCCATCGCAAGATCATGCGGGGCACACTGGTCGGCCCCCCTTTCCTTGTATGATTCAAGTCTCCTTTGCTCGATCAGTGAAGACTTATGAAGCCTTGTACCTGAACTGCATCCTGGAAAAAAAGCACCCGCTATAAGCAGTAAAAAGCATAGAAGCATCTTTTTCATTCTGCACCTCCATCAGGTACATCATCCTGCTTCTTATCTTTGTCATCACTATCTTCTTCACTTTTTTCCTTCAAATACTTCAGTCTCATTTCTTCATAGACATCATAGTATGAAGGTGGTTTTTCTTCTTTCTTTTGAGGTTCCGCTTTTTTCTCTTCTTTGTCAGCAAAAGGATCTCCCTTCAAAGAAGGCTTTTTTTGTCCAGGTTCTTTTTCAGGTTCTTTTTCTACCTTTTTTTCTACAGGTTTGGCCTCAGTTTTAACAGCAGGTGCCACTTTAATCTCAGGTTCGGCATCTGCTTTTTTATCTGGTTCAGGTTCGGAAACAGGTTTGAAGGGGAACTCGGCACCTTTGTCAGGTTTTCTATCCTCAACCTCAAGAGGAGTCATTCTCAAAGGAATATTTTTTTCATTCACACCTTCAAGCTCTTTTGCCGCTTCGGCAAAAAATTCTTCCGCCTTCACTGCGAGATATCTGGAATCATCATATCTGCTTCTGGAACGGAATTCATAAGCTTTAGACAAATAGGCATCCGCTTTAAAAAAATAGTATGCGGCTCTCCTTTTATCAAGAGGAAAAACATTGTCCGCGGCATCTCTTTTCAGCGATTTGTTTCCAAACTCATCTATATCAACTATGCTTGGATCCCCATAGACATAGACAATTCTGGAAAAAGCGGTTTCTCTTTTTAACTCAGCATTTTTTATGGAAGAGGTAGATATAAATATGCCGCATGATGACAGCAAAATAACTACCGCTGAAAAAACAACAAACAACCGCACAGGAACCCCGTCAAAAAATCAAGTAAAAAAACTTATCAGAAAACTAACTTTCAGTCAAGTTTAGACAACTTTTTTTCAGCTAAACTGATCAAAAAATGACGGCACTTAAAAATTTATCCAGTTTTTGTACTCAAGAAACGGAGAAACCCACTCTTCTTTCTCAAGGTCATTGCTTTCAAAAAAGTAAAGAAACGATTTTATTATCGCAAAATCCATTCCGATAATAGCATTGTAAAAACCATCTTTCATATAATCTTTCCATGATGGATCTTTTGACTCAAACTTTATCTTTCCAAGGAAAAACTGAACCTTTGATTTAAAATAAGACATCTCATACCGCTCGGCATATTCAAGAGCCTCTTCAAGAATGGCTGAAGCTTTGTCAAGATCTCCGAGCATTATGCAAACTTCAGAAAGTTTACACGAACACCTTACAAAAAGAACATATATAAAGTCTGCCGGCGGAACACCTTTGCCATCATAACGGGTTACAACATCTCTCAGTATTTTATATGCCCTTACGGCAAAAGTATTGGCATCAATATAGTTTTCTGTGTCAATAAGTATGTCGGTAGTTTTATCAATAAGACTTATTTCGTCTTCGTACAATCCGGATAAATGCATTTTTTTCAGCAGCTCCGCTACTGCAGAAAAATCAATTTTTTCTCTTTCAAGAAGAAGAAGCTCAGATTTTGCAAGCAATTCCAAGTGATAATTGTTTTTTCTCAGGGCATAGTTTTCAAGTTTTTCCCAGAAAAGTTTTCCCCACTGAGGATCAACAAATCTCCAGAGTCTTGCACTTTTAAGTTCGGGCAGAATTTTAAAATCATCAAAAGGATTATCACTTTCAAAAGAAGAAATTATTGTCTGATAACTTCTCTGGGATATTTCAAAAAAACCCAGTTTTTCCATATAAACTGCCGAAGAAAATAAAAATGAATTGAGTCTCTTGTCAACTATACCGCCAAGATTGATATAACTCAGCAGCAGCCAGTGTTTATTGAGTTGATATATTTCTGCAGTCGTAGATGAAAGCTTTGTTACTACATCTCTGTAAAAACTCCTTTCAGCTCTACCTATTTTGATATTTTTCCTTAAAGAGGTCAACATGGTCCTTGAAGCGAAACGGTAACTTGATTCAGCTTCAAGCAGATAACCTTTTTTAACAAGATCGTCTACAATTTCTTTCTGCTCTCCACATACCAGATCGACCAGCACTTTAGGAACTTCAAAAAGATTCAGGAGTGCCAATTCCTTTAGAACCTTGGCAACCACACCCGGCAGAAGTTCCGTCCTTTGAGCAAGCAACTCATCCAGACTTTCAGGACACTTAAAGTCATCAGGAAGCTTCGAAAACCTCCAACTTCCTTTCATTTCAAAAATAAAGCCTTTATCTTTAAGATATTCTGCAAGTTGCAGGGTAAAAAGCATGTTCCCTTTCGCTTTTTCTTTCAAAAGCTTTTCCAATTCAGCAGGTATGGTTTTCGCATTTAAAGATTTTGCCACCTCAAGCTTCAGCTTATCTTCAGGGAAACCTTTGAAGTCAAAAACATTATCTTTTTCCGCAATATCAAGCACCGATGCTTCGGGATCAACAACCATTACAACAGCCATAGGCATTGATTCAAAAACTTTTTTCAAGCTGTCAAGAAACCTTATCGACCTGACATTGAGCACATTTGCATTGTTGACAAACCATACGACAGGCTTGCCTCTGCTTAACCCGTAAAAAACATAAGCGAGCAGATACTCTATGTCATGTTTGGGCAATTTTGTTTTGAGCGGTATGAAGTTAAGACATATAAGGGCACTTAAACACTCTTTTTTGTTTTTAGGAAGAGTTTCTCCAAAAAGTTTGTCAAATTTCTTTCTTACGACATTGACATCGCTACTTTTGATTTTCATCAACTTTCTTATAAGGTCGATGAATATCATAAAATCGAAATCAAACCCGTTGGCATCACTTACCGCAATATTATAACTCTGAGAAGAATTCTTTTCGTCTGCAAAGTTTTTCAATCTGTTCACTAAAATTCCGGTTCCGTTGCCGGCATCTCCCCGAAGAAAGAAGATCCCGCCACTCCCTTTTACCAGATTGCTCTGAACTTTGCCAAGAAGAGGCTTGCAGGACTCTTCAAATTCACTTGTAATAACAGTTTTTGACAATTCATCAAAAGATATTTCGTATGTATCTTCTATTTTAACAGGTTTCAAATATTTTTTAGGGTCAGGTTTTTTTACACCGGAGATATTAATGTTTTCAATTTTCAAATCTTCGACAATGGGATCATCATCAATATCTTCGAAATTAACTTTAGCGGGAGTTTCAAATTCACCACCCCCTCCTTCAGCATCAGGTTTTTC
Organism: Candidatus Sumerlaeota bacterium; assembly: GCA_007136595.1. Classification (GTDB taxonomy): domain Bacteria; phylum UBP6; class UBA1177; order UBA1177; family UBA1177; genus SLGQ01. Next base: position 20,548 of record SLGQ01000120.1, read on the forward strand.
AACTTTACCAAGTTCATCAAAAAGAACATCCAGTTCTGAACCATTACTTGCCGAATTTTCTTTTTGAGGGTCAAGCTTCTTTTTCCCCGGTTTTTTCTTTTTCCTTTCTTCAACTTTGGGTTCACCGTCAGTTTTTTCCTGTCCGGCTGTTCCAAAATAGCCCCCTTTTTCGATCTGATGATCTTCTTTATCAACTTTTGTTGACTTCTTTTCCGTACTTAAAACCGGTTCTTTATTATCATTTTCCTCAAGTATTAAAAGCTCTTCACCTCCATCTTCATTTAGATCTTCAAGAACTTCTATTTCAAGCATCTCAGCTTCTTCGGGATTTTCACTCTGATCAGAGTTGTCTTCGTCAACTTCTTCAAGAATGAAGACATCTTCTTCAAATTCAATATCTGTCAGTTTTCCACCACAGGACATACAGAAATTGGCAGACTTTTCAAATTTTATTCCGCATTTTTCACACACTTTGAGCAATTCTTTGCTGCAACTTTCACAATTTTTGGAGCTGTCGTTATTTGTCTCACTGTTGCAATAGAAACATTTTACATTCACTTTTGAACCTTCCTTTGCTGTTTTTCAGTTCCATATTCTTTCCAGACAGATCCACTGTCAGACAGAGTATATATTTTCACGGAAAATTTATCCACAATTTTTTTTATAAACATTTCATCGAGGTCGGAAGCTGATATTGCTGTAGCTAAAACATCAACTTCCGTTGCATTTTCACCGACTACTGTAACAGATTTAGCTTCGTTTGCCGGCATCCCGCTTCCGGGGTTGATAATATGAGAATAAACTGTTCCCTCTAAAATCTTGAATCTTTCATATTTTCCACTTGTTGCTATTGCGGTGCAAGTTTCTCCCCCTTTTATCGATATCTTTTTTAATATTTTTCCCTGACTGTCCGGATCTTTGATCCCTATTTCCCATGGTTGACCTTTTTTGTCTCCGCATATCAACATATCCCCACCGTAGTTGATTATAAAGTTGTTCACCCCGTTTCTCTTCATAATATCTCCGGCACGGTCAATTGAATACCCTTTTGCAACACCGCCCATGTCAATTATAACACCCTCTTTCAGAAATTTAATTTTTCCCTTTTCACAATCCGCTTCAATGTTCCGGTATCCTACCAGATGACTCAACTTTTCAAGCTCTTCTTTCTTCGGGATGTTTTCTCTTTTTTCGTCCCAGACTTTTCCTTTGCTTTTATATGTTATGTCAAAGTAATTATCTGTCTTGCGTCCCATTTCGATGCTTAGCACTATAAGTTCACAAACTTCCTGTGGAACTTCAACTTTATTTATGTGTGCAAACTCGTTCAATTTTGACACGAAACTGTTTTCATTGTAATAGCTGAACAGCTTTTCAATATATCTAACGTCCTCTTTCAGCAATTTTTCCAGATCGCTATCTTTTTTCCCGACATACATCACAGTGAGAACCGTTCCCATTCCCTGAAATGTAAAATCAGAAATAAGCGGTGTTTTTCTTCTGCATGAAAATATAACAGCAAAGATCAGAAAAAATAAAACCGCACCTTTTATAAAAAAAACAGAATATTTACGATCCAACTTCATCCTCTTCTTTTTCACTGTTTTTTAAAACACGGGAGATATTTTCAAACAGGATACCTTTACTGTATGGTTTTTCTATTATTGCGTCAAAAACTCTGCTCATGTCACCTGACCGGTCATTGCCGGAAAGTGCAGTGACGGCTATCATCTGGATCTTCTTCAATTCCCTGTCATTTCTTATCAGTTTAGCCGCAGAAAGCCCATCAAGTTCAGGCATGAGAATATCCATAAAAATAAGGTCGGGAATGATCTTTTTCGCCACACTCACCGCATCTCTCCCGTTTGAAACTTCAAAAATATTTGCCCCGCTTTTAGAAAGAAACTTTAAAAGCACCGCTTTATTAAGCTCATTGTCTTCAGCGATCAATATTTTCTGCCCGTTTAATTCAGACAGGTTAAAATCACTGTTCAACATCAGTTCGGTAGTTTTTCTTCCTTCGTAGTCACCGATCTCTACATCTTTAAAAATAAGAAAGAAAACCGATCCCTGCCCCTCATCACTTTCAACACTTATGGCTCCATTCATCATTTCAACAAGCTTTTTGCATATTGCCAAACCAAGTCCCGTACCACCGTATTTCCTCGTGCTTTGACCATCCTGCTGAATAAAAGGTTCGAACATTTTTTCTTTCTGTTCCCTTGAAATTCCAATACCTGTATCTTTGACAGAAACAGTAACATCAACTTTTTTCTTATCACTTGTAAGAGAACCGTAAATTGAAATTTTTATTTCACCTTCGTCGGTAAATTTAAAAGCATTTCCCACAAGATTATACATGATCTGCCTTAATCTCGTACCATCAAGATTCAATATCAAAGGAACAGTTTTGTCGATGTTTAAAGTATATTTCAATGATTTTTCTTTCGCTTTGGGCATATATGCTTCATGAACCTCATAAAGCAAGTCGTGTATATTAAGAAAATCGGGAGTTATGTTCATTCTGCCTGCTTCAATTTTGGATATATCAAGAATATCCCCGATAAGATCTTTCAGGTTCTCCGAAGCTTTCTCTATATTTTCAATAGCTTCCATTGCCTCTCTGTCCTGAAGCAGTTTTTCCTTCAAAATGGAAGAAAATCCGGTAATTATATTTAAAGGGGTTCTTATTTCATGATTCATATTGGCAAGAAACTCAGATTTGACTTTGTTGGCTTCCTCTGCTTTCTGAATGGCTTTCTGCAACTCTTTTGTCCGTTCATGTATTTTTTCATCAAGCTGATCCCTGTGTCTTTTAAGTTCCTGCTCAACTTGTTCCCTTGCAACCATCTCATCTTTGTATGCTTTTTCCCGTTTTGAAGACAATCCCGCTTTTTTTGAAAGTATTATCAATGCTACAAAAACAGATGAATGAATTATAATTGCAACTACCAAGCGGAGCGTAATAAAATCAGGCATGGGGTTTCTCCAGCATCAAATCGGGAAAGACATTTTAACAGAATTGCAATTTAACTCAAATTTATTGATTCACTTTTTATAGATAAGGTATTTCTTTCTTATTTTTTCAAATTCCTGGCGGCTTTCATCCGCCATTTTAACTATTTTTTCAAAAGAACTGTTTTTCCGTATTTCAGTTTCAAGTTGAGGACTTCCGGACATTAATCCGAACTCTTTTGAAAATTGTAATCGATCAGGATATAATTGAACAAGTACCTTCAGATATTCAACCGCGAGCTTAAATGCATCAAATTTATCCCTGTTTTTTATTTCAATTCTTATCCCCCCGCACTCTTTGCCAAAGTGTTTATGGTGTTTTGCTTTCGGTATGAATCGTACCGGCTGAATTGAAAGTCCGTCAAACTTTTGTTTCTGAAGGGCTTTAAAGATCTCTTTTTCATCAATGAAAGGTGCTCCAATAAGCTGGAAAGGGAAACCTGTCCCTCTTCCCATTGAAAGGTTGACTGTTTCAAGCCAGCCAAGTTCACTGTAAAGAAGTGCAGTATCAACAGATGTTAAATTGGGGGAAGGAGACACCCAGGGGAGTCCCGTTTCATTAAAAAGCATTTTTCTTGAATAGTTTTTCATTTTTACAACAGTGACCTTTGATTTTATCCCGAAATGATCGTTAAAGAGGTTAGCAATTTCACCTACCGTCATTCCATATCGGGTGGCGATGGGATATATTGAAGTAAAAAAACCGGTGAGATTTTTCGGAGGAACAAATCCCGATACAGTTTCTCCTCCTACAATTACAGGTCTGTCCAGAACTATCAGCTCTTTTTTTGCTTTTTTAA
>SLGQ01000195.1 GCA_007136595.1 Candidatus Sumerlaeota bacterium
TGCGCTCTTATTATCTTTTTCCTTTTGTCGGTGAAACTTTTTCTTTCGGTAAAACTTTGGGAGGGCTTGCTCCTTCTGACACTTTCCCGATACCTGAATCTTTTGATTCTCCAAATATCGGGAACGCTTCCTATCCGACAAAATTCAATACCGGCATAACTGACCCTGAAATGTGTATCTGCGATGATAAATGTGTTGAAGATTCAACCAGATGTTCAGACAACTGGACCCAAAAATGTGAATTGGATGACTATGGCTGTCTGGGCTGGCAAAAAGAAGAAGATTGTGATTATTTCACCTGCCTTATTGAAGAGGGTGAAGCACAGTGTATCAACACATGTGTTGATGAGTGTAATCTTGGAGAAAAAAGATGTGTCGGAAATATACTTCAAGAATGCACTGAACATATCGATGAATGTGCATACTGGACTTTAAAGGAAAACTGTTCTGAAAACACAACAAACCCCTTCTGTGAAATCGTTGAAATATCACCTGCGGATGCTGAATGTTCAAACTCACCGCAGACAGTTGTTGACATGATCGCTGAAAGTGCGAATTCTCCACAGAGTACGGATACAGGACAAGCTCACGGTGTTTATATAAGAGCTGACCACAACGCCACTATTACCGGATTTAAGTTTTACATTACCAACCTTGCAAGAACCGATGTGTATTTTTCCATATATGAAGGAACTGCAAAATCAGGGTTGTATCACAGAATTTTTTCAGATTTTATTTCAATGGATTTTGATGAAACCAATCCATTCCCTCCCGGCTACTATGGTTTGGAAGATATATCCGTAAATATCAGCAAAGACAACCATTACTTTTTTCAGATATGGAACGCCACAGGGCTTCAATACTATACCAGATGCAGAAGTTTTATCTGGAGTCCTCAGATAAGGGAATCTGTAACTTTCGGAGAAGCTGTCGGACACGGAAGCACACAATTCAACGAAGAGCCTCCTGAAATCAGAGATCTTGATGATGCCAGCGGAAACTGCCTGTACAGAATGTTGATCGAAAGTCACTTGAGATAGTTATCCCTAAAGGCAAGTGTTTTTAAGGCATTTGTTACTCATACAATCACTATCATCGTAACAAAACCCTCCGGATTGAGATTGAGCACATAAGCTATCTTTTCCACAATTACCTGAACAGCACTGAGAATTTGAAGAACAAGCTTGACCTGGACGAGCACAGACACATGTCCTTATTAAAAAGCCGGAACAAGTGCCGAGACAGCATTGACCCGGTACGCAAGAAGCTCCTATCGGTCTGCAACAACTATTGCCGTAGCATGTGTCAGCTGAACTACAACATTGAGCTGATGAAGTACAATATGATTGAGTACTTCTGCAACATCTTCCACTGGCACAAGTGTCTATCGGATTTGAACAGTCTGATGCCCCTTCACAGGTTCTCTGTCCCGTCGCCAGTCCTTCGACACATCGATTTGATGAAGTATTGCAGGGATGTCCGCCACAACAGTCAGACTTGGCATTGCAACCATAAGAATTTAAATCTATGCAGTTTACACACTCATTAAGATAAGTGTCACAAACTTCACTGCAACAACTGTTCCCTGAAGTACAAAAATCAGTATTCATTGAACAGAAATGGGGAGAATCAAACTCACAGATGTATCTACTTGAAACAGTATTGGGTAAATCAGTCCACCTATAGTTATATCCTTGATACATGCTTGCAAAATTCCGTGCAGAATCGTTTCTTGGACGACCGGGATACCAGTTAGTGAAAAAATATGAGTCCCCCGATAAGCCACCCGTCCATCTTTTACTTCCTGTTACCCATCTCCATTCACCTTCAACATCTTTATCTGTAAAACCTATCCAATAACTGATAGAACCACTGACAAGTGATTCTATTTCTTTGTGTTCAAGATATCCGTCAATAGTAACCAGATCTGCTCCATAACTTAAACAAGTTTGTCTTGAATCTTCCCATGATTTGTTATCTGTGGAAATAATATATCTGTTTTCCCTTTGAAGCTCACAAATGTATGGTCGAGAATCATTACAGTTTCTGTTGTACCACCTTCCAAGGAGATGGCTTCTGTTCATTCTGACACAGTTATAGTTGCTTGTAGCGGTCGGATTTGATGTATGCCAATTTGTATATTCATCATTTTGAGGTTCACCCGACAAATAACCCTCCCATACAAGAGTTCCGGAGACACTTCGCCACTCTGTTGCATGTCCGATATTATGGTATCCTATCCAGTAGTAAGCTGTGTTTGAAAAATCATCAAGAGATTCAATATAAGCCTGCTCCTCAGCGGAATTAATTATTGCAAGATCCCCTCCTCTCATAAGACAATCATTTCTGGCATTTTGCCATGTAGCTGGAGTGTTTGAAATATAGTACTCTCCGTATTTAGGATACTTTATTCTTTTTCCATCCAGATTATACCGTATTGTAATTTCAACATCACTGATCTTGACAGTGCTTTCATTCCATGTTCCCTCTGAAGGAGCGGTAGGGCTGAAAGCTAAATTTATTTCATTTTTATTGCCATAAAAAATACCGTTTATCAGTCGCCTGTCTTTGATCGTGAACAGATACTCTTCATTATTATCAAGTCCGTAATCAACATCTCCCAAAGGTATCCATGTTCCACCATACCAAATATAAAATGTTATGGCGTCAATTCCTTTATTATTTAGGAATCCTTTAGCTCCTCCGGCAAATCTTACTGTGACATCTTCAATTCTCGCAGTAGCGGGAATGTCTGCTATATGCGTTCTGTTTGAATATATTTGCATTGGTCTGATCTTCTCACCGACACTATAGATCAATGTGTCGAGAAAAAACTCGTAAGAAGCTAATCCTCCGTGAAAAATGATTAAATCTTCTTTTTCCATATACACTCCTCCGGAGTAAGACCTGTGGGGAGCTTTTACAATATCATTCACTTTTGCATAGCTGGTTCCGTTATACGCCCAAACATCAAGGAGGCTTGAAGTGTTATTTGATCCGAAAAGGAGTATTTTCCCGGATGTCTTATGATAAAACATTTCAGGAGAAGCCAGATACGATGGATTTCCGTCTCCTTCGGGATCTGTCGGAGATCTCTTGGTCCATGATGTTCCGTTCCACTCCCATGTGTCGTTAGATATTTCCCAAAACTTTCCATAGGGGCCCTGTTTTTGAACAAGTCCACCATATTGCACAACAACATTTCTTTCTTCATCAAAAGCCAGTGCAAAGTCTTTCCTTCCGGTAGCATCATCGGAACAATTACTTGAACATTCGTAAACTTTTGTCCAAACAGAACCATTGTACTCATAGGTAGTGTTTACAGGATCAGAGATACTGCAGTTTTCACTTCCACCTGTTAAAACAAGAACCCCTCTGTTGGAATCATATACCATTTTTGAGAAACACCTGTTCCCGGGAGGCGAACCTGATTGCAACAGAGTCCAATTTGTCCCATTATATGAGTATGTCTGACCGGTAACCGAATAAAGGATCGTTCTTCCTGTCGGAGGGAAGTAAGCCATAGCATGCCCTCTCTGGGCATTGGGTGATGTGGCAGTAAAAACCCTCTCCCATGTAAACCCGTTAAACTCCCATGTTTTATTGCTAAGATCGGGTTCTTCTCCCCCGAACAACACAACTTTATTCCTATCTTCATCATAACTGTAAGCACCATGCTGAAGCCTTTCAGGTTGATAAAAAGAGGCGATCTTTACCCATGAACCGTCAATTAAACCAAATGTGTCCGGACTTATTCTTAACATACCGTAAATGTCACGAGTTAAACCTCCAAAACTTATCATCATTTTTTTCCCTGAATCATAAACTAGATTAGGCTCAACAACACCAATGGGGAAATTATAACTGGAACCTGCTTCTGCCCAGGTCCCGTTCCATACCCATAGCTTGTCAGAATAGCTACCGTAAGGTGTTTCAGCACCCCCTAACAAGTAGAGTGTTTCTGAGTATGAGTTCCAAGCAAGTCCTGCCCCACCATAATCAGGGCCATTGTCATCAAGAATTATCCACTCTTCTCCGTCCCATTCCCAAAGATCCCGGAATCTGACATTGATCTCTCCCGTTACACCTCCATACATAAGGACAGTTCCCCTTTCATCGCTATAAACCATTTTACAACTTGAGCGGGCTGAAGGGGTTTCTCCTGAACTTTCCTTTTTGACCCAGTTGATCCCGTTATATTCCCATGTTTCATCGTTGGGGATACTTTCGTCCACTCCCCCTGTAAATCCTCCAAAAAGAACTGTCACATCTCTTTTTCTATCGTAAGCCATACAGTGAAAAGCTCTTGGGGACGGGATATCGTTTTGGATGTTCCTTACTGCCCACGCATATCCATTCCATTCCATAGTATCATTTGTCCGGAAGTGATCCGGAGGCTGATATCCTTCTCCGCCGAAAAGAACTATCCTGTCCCTGTTCTCATCGTAAACAAGTTGATTCCCTCTTCTGTTTGAAGGGTGAACACCGGAAGGCTTATTTCTTGTCCAGGTATATCCATCCCAATAATAAAAATCGGCAGTATCACATCTTTGAGCATCCTCATATTCAGACCACTCTCCACCTATTTGATAAATGTATCCTCTTTTTGAATCGTAAGCAGCTCCCCCCATGACTGTACCGAAAGAGTAGCCCCAAAGATGACAAGACAGATCTGACACATCCGGTTTTGAATGACTATACCATTTAGCTGAAGAAATTGAACTGGAAGGGATCTCATCAAAATTTTCCTGTTCATAGAAAGAACCTTCCCTCTGCAAATAATTGGTGAAATGTGCAATATTTCTAAGGCTGTTAGGATTAGGCCAATCCTGTCCCGGAACTTTGCTGTTCAGGTTGGATGTCCATTCAATATTTGGTATTTTAGGCAACACATCGGGAACGGCGGAGGGCTCTTCAAAATAGATACCGACACCGGATGCTTTTATAGGATTAATATATATTGCAGATGAATTTGCAGCAAAAAGATTTGGTATTACAAAGCTTCCATCATCATTTACACTTGCCTCTCCTAAATAATTCCCGTTTGTCGAATAAGCAAATATCTTAACAATATCTTGAGATTTAACAGATTTTTTTCCTCCTTCGACCAAAGCTCTGGGAGCGACATTACTTCCTGAACCGAAAGGAAATCGCTTATAGATCATCTGATCTTCATCAATGTCTCCGATATCAGGTTCAGTTTTGTCAACATAAATTTTCCACTCTATTGTCCGGGTACTGACATTTCCAAGCATATCGTACCATGTAATCTGGAAATTATACAGACCTTCAGCAAAAGAATCATTCATTTCAACAGAGTATGAAACTGAGTTCCCTGAAACAGTAGGCAATCCAAAATTAAACGATCCACCTGAAACAGGTGAAAGTGTTATTGGAAGAGATGGGTTTACTAATTCATCTGCAACAATGTGCATGGAAACAGAAACAGGACTTTGAGTCAAAGGATCATAAATACTGACATGGAGTATTTTGTTTTCTGTATCTGTTGCGGAAGAAAAAACAGGATTTCTACTTAAAGAGTCATTTGTCAAAACTGGTCCGGTAAAATCAAAAACAACTTTCTCCAAGGTATCTTCAACCGTAATATTGCCTGCTTTATCTTCAACTTCTACTGTGACAGATTTAATTCCGTCACCTTCGCCGCCTGTAACGGAATATTGATAGCAGTAATTATATCCGCCTGAACATGACATTGCATTTGAAGGGTATCCTCCAATTTTAAGAGCAGGATCTCCGCTTAACAAAGAAGGTTTTGAAACTGAAATATTACAATTTGCTGTAACTGTCTGTCCCGCTCTAACAGCTTTATAGCCTGAGGGTGCTGTGTATCCGCTTGAAACCGTTATATCACAGTCCTTCTGTACAAAAGAAGGAGAATCTAAAACTATAACTGTTCGTCCAACTTCATGCCAGCTTTCGCTTCCACCAACCCAGTTGCCGGCAATGTCTCTTGCCTTGGCTTCAAATACGATTTTGTCTCCCTCATTGAAGGAACTGGCATTTGCAGTATAAACAAAATTTGTGTTACTGCTTTCCCCTATATTTTTAGTAAATGTTGCCGGATGAGAAATAGCTACACTGCTTACCGAAACTTCTTCGCTGAAAGAAAATCTCGCTTCTATTATATCTCCATCTTTTGCATAAGAAGGCGTCATGAAGTTGCTGTGCATCTGGGGAGGGGTAACATCAACAAGAGCTTCATTGTTGTATGGATATGAATCTCTATTCCCTGCTTCATCTTCAAGTTCAACTGTTACTGTTTTCCAACCGTCACCTGATGATGTTTGAATTGTAAGTCTGAACACACAATCAACAAAGGGTGTTGTTACGCAGGATGTGTCATGCGGGCTCATTATTTCTGCACCAAGTCTCACTAAAGGTGTTGCCCCAAGAACTTCCGTTGTGCCGAACCTTACTTCCACAACATCTCCTGAAATGGCTATTTGAGGAGTTTTTTCTTCAAAAGTGCCACCCGTCAGAACTTTTGTTTCAAGAGAGGCAACTCCAGGCATTACGGTATCAACTTCATAAACTTTCACAGCTTCTTCACTTGTGTTTCCTGCTATATCTGTCCCTATTGCTCTTACTGTATTTTCTCCGTGTATTAACGAAGGTCTGTATGTCCATGAGTTGCCTTGTTGCGATTGATGAGCCAGAGGGGTACCGTTAAGTGTAACTGAAGGATCCCCGTCAAGTTCTTCACTTGCCGACACAGTAATGATAACACTGTCATTCAAGTTGTACAAATATTTGTTCGATATGATCGTCATAACAGGCAGAATCCTGTCAACCAATACTGTTTCACTATGGGTAACTGTGTTCTGATTCCCGGCAACATCAACAAGGGTAACGGTAACTGTTCTGTCTCCATCTGTAAGTGCAGTGAGATCTTCAAAAATGTAGGTATAGTCAAGTTCTGTTTTCAAGTGGGGTGCTGTAAGGGAAAGGTTCCCAAGTGTGACAACAGGGTTGTTCTGCAATTCTTCACTTGCCGTGAAGGTTACGGTAACGCTTTCTGTTGATGAATTCACTCTCAAAGGTGTTGATGCAGGAACTGTCACTACTGTCAGGCTTTCCGCTTCAGGATTCTTGCGGTCAATTTTAAGGCTGCCCACCTCTACTGAAGGGGTACCGTCTTTGACAGGGTTGCCCACAAGGTCTTGCGCATATACACTGAAAAAGTATGTATCTTCGGTTTCATCACTGGTGTCAAAGGTTTTTGTACACACAAATGACTGGTTGTTGTTTGTGGTGCAGGTGAATCCGTCAACATCTGTGCCGCCACTGTTTTTAGCTGTAAAGATAAAATCTTCACCACTTTTAACTTGTTCGGTAAAACTGAACCTTACCTGGACTGTGCTGTTGTATCTGTTGGCTGTACCGTCAGGGATTATAACAGGGTTGAGAAGTTCAGGTGGGGTGACATCATAGTTGATATGACCGTTCAATGTAACTAAGGAGATGTTATTGAAATCATCTCTGAGATTCACTGTTACCTGTTTTTCTCCGTCACTTTCTTCTATTCCGGGGGTATGGGTGCATTCGTATGTGTTTCCTGATGTTTTAAGGCACTGGATGTCAGGAAGAGTGATCTCTCCAACTTTTACAA
>SLGQ01000354.1 GCA_007136595.1 Candidatus Sumerlaeota bacterium
AATCCTTCCAAAAGGTGATCCCCGCTCATATCAGCACCTTGTTCTCGGCATGAAAAAAGATGGAAAAATCGAAGAAAAATCAGTAACCCCTGTCAGATTTGTTCCAATGACCGGGGAAGCTTTGTCAAAATAATCCGAATATTGAGTTTCCTGAGATCCTTTTTATTTTCCTCTCAACTTTTTTTGCTGTTTCATATCCGAGTTTTATAAGTTTTTCAGGCTCGGAAAAATCTTCATAAGATCTACCGTCACTTGCAATTATTTCTAGATCGGGTTTATCGTTTCCGACTCTTTTGATCATTCTCGAATTTACGAACATCGCCTCATATATAACATCAACCCCATTTACCAAATGCTTTCTTGCAACAGGTCCATATTTGTTCAAATTGACAGCAATAACTCTTTTATAGCCTCTTTCTACACTGGCACGGACAATCATATTATCAACAACACCCCCGTCAACAAGCATTGAATCCCCGGAAACACAAGGCGTTATAAGTCCGGGCACTGCCATTGATGCTCTTATTGCTTTCGCTATTTTTCCACTGTCAAGAATGAGATGACGATGATTAAGTATATCAACCGCATTACATATAAAAGGAATTTTTTCTTGTCCGAAATCTTTATCTTTTGTCATTTCAATAAGTTTAGCATAAATTTTTTCTCCACCGTCAACCCCGAGTCTGTTAAAAAGGTTTCTCATCGTTTCACCGGCTTGCAAAGCCTTTGTCCAAACCATATCGGGAAGATGTATTGTTCTTATATCAAAATAATCTTTGTAGTTAAAATCATTGACAACAAAATCTTCAAGTTCTTTTGCCGACATACCGCAGGAATATGCTCCGCCGATTATAGCTCCGACAGATGTTCCCGCTATAAGATCGGGAATGATCCCTTTTTCTTCCAGGAACTTCAAAACGCCGATATGTGCAATTCCTTTTGCACCCCCACCGGATAAAACCAAAGCCCAACCCTTATTTTTTCCGAACATTTTATCCCCAACAAAAAAATTTTCTAAAAACAAACTTTCCAAACAGATTCTAGTTATATTCAACTTTTCTTCAAGAAATCTTTTCAAGGCTCAACATGCTGATAACATTAAGCTAACTTCTTGATGCTCTGTTCGTTATTGTCGAAACGGACTCCCTTTTCAAAAAAAAGGGTATATCTTTATTAATTCGGACGATTTGCTTTTTTAGTTAGTGTAGCCTCATCATGAGAATTATGTTTTTTGAAACTTTTTTATAAGGTCCTCACACACACAGCGCTCTTCCACACTTCAAATTGTGGACGCGCAATTAAATCGCGAAAACCTAAAACGGGGCACCGGTTATTCCTTCCCGACACACAATCCTTATCCGGTGCCCCTTTTCGCTTTTTTATGGAAAAAACTAATTTGCAATAATCCAGAGTCCGTCACTGAAATATTTTTTTGAACATTTTACGATTGAATCGGGGGTGATAGATTCTATTATTTCAGGATATTTAAGATAGTTGCCAAATGGCTGACCGAGTGCATCTTCAAGTGCCATGTTGAAAGCGTGGAACTGGCTTTTTACTATTGAATTGGCATGGTTGGTTGCCATTGAATTTTTAACTTCCTGTAAATGCTTAGTGTCAATGTCCCCTTTTTTGAGAAGCTCTACACAATCATCAATTCCTTTCATTACTGCATCAACTTTGTTTCTGCTCGTAATAGCTGAAAAAATAGCAAAACCTCCGATTATTCCAGCCATTCCACTTACATCAAGAGCATAGACCAGCCCTTGTTTTTCGCGAAGAGCCTGAAAGTAAGGTGACTTCTGCCCTGTCATATAGTTTTCAATAAGTCTCATTGTGTCAAAATCGGCTGCACTTACCGCCGGAGCTCTGAAAACTCTGCAAATATAAACCTGTTTCCGCCCTTTGACAGGTATTTTAACAATTTTTTCATTCAACCGGCATGGATTGAACTTTTCAGTTTTAAGATCGCCGATATTTTTTCTGCTTAACTTTTGAGATATATATCCGGGCAGATCTTTATCAACTGCTCCTGCAACCGAAACACAAAAAGGTGAAGTGGAAAAATAATTTTCCCTGATCTTTAAAACATCCTCAAATTTCAAAGCATTGAGACCTTCAACATTTCCGCCTACCGGATTTTGATATGAAGTCCCGGGAAACAACTCTCTGTGAACAGCCTGCTTTATATGAAAAAAAGGATTTTCACTTTCAAGGGTAAGATTGGCAACAGAATATTGTTTTTCCTGTTCAAAATCATTTTCCGATATTTTATTTTCAAGTATTTTAAGTGAAATATCAACTGCTTCCTGAACAAAATTGTCTCTTGCGGTAAACTTTATTCCACCGGTATTATTTCCACATACCGGACTTAAAGAAATTCCGAACCTGTCAAGATACGATTCAGTTTCCTGCCTTGTCATCCCTTCAGCAGTTGTACAAAGAGAATCCATAAACATTTTGAATGATCCGGGATAACCTTTAAGGTCAGACATTACACCGCTTTTTTTCAAGATGTAACCACTCACAAAAGATGACTTTTCCATTGTTTTAACGGAACTTTTCACCCCTGGTCTTTTTAGGCGGACAACATTTTCAGGAATTTCTTTTTTATCCAGCATATTCATTGAAATTGAAGATACGCTGACTCTTGATCTTGAACTTTTTGCAATTCCCCAGATGAGATTATTAAAACACAAATATTCCTTTTTGAAAAGATTGAGATCTTGAGCTGTAAGATGCATAAATTCATAGAAAAAATCTTTTTCAAGTTTTTCCACATCTTTATACAGCATATAACTTTTTCCAATAGTTTCGGGCATTGAACCAAGTCCCTCGGAACTGAAATATTCTCCCGAAAGGATAACTTCTCTCGCTCTTGCCGTTTCAGCCTGACTGAACTTGTAATCATCCCACACCTTACCCCACTTTTCTATCCTCTTTTTAACAGAATCGGGGGGGAATGCGGAAGATTGAACTAAAAGAGAACCATCCATGAAGCCTAATGTGTTAACGCTCAGATTATCAAAAACCGGGTTGTCATAAACAAGTTCATTATATAACCTTCCCCCGTCCATTCCATAAGTGATTGTATAGATCATCCTTAAAACAGCTTCTATTTTTCCACTTTGCGGAGGTAGTTTCCAGCCCGCAATAAAGTAGTTTTTATTTTGAGAGTGCCTGGTTTCAAACTTTTTTTCACTGTTCCATTTTTTTGCTGTACTGTATATAATTTCTCCTTTCGAAACAGGTAGTTTTATTTCACCCGCATTATCAAAACCTCCGGCAACTACAGCAAAAGGGTCAAGCATCATCCTTTTAAACATAAAATCTGAAAGCTCTTTTTTTGTAGAAGGGGCGATCGTTTCCCTTAACCCGATAATTTTTCTTCCATATTTATGTGACGGAAAAATATTGAGCATCAAAGTTGTAAAAAGATTTTCCATAGGCTCATCTTCATACATTGCCATCTCTTCGATAACGACCTGTTTTTCCTCTTCAAAATCAATATCATCTATTGTTTCGATCCCTTTATTGAAAACTTTTTCAAAAAAAGAAACTGTTTCAGGAACAAACTTATTTAAAACAGTTGCCTCAAAAACAACGGCATCATTGGAAGTGTATGCATTACAACCCCCCCCCCTGCTTTCAACAAATTCAGCAATACCGGCACCGTCAATTTTTATTTTAAAAGCAAGATGTTCACAGAAATGGGCAAACCCCTCGGTTCTCTCATCTTCTGCCGAACTGCCGCCGGGAAAGTAGATCAATATCTTGGAATATGGCAGCTCTTTTCTGTACTCTAAAACAGGAATACTTTTTTTCATGTCTCCCCCGAAAAATTATCAAAAACATCCAAAACAGCAGGCAGTGTAGCACATTTAAAAACTGTTACAACTTAAATTTTTAAAAGCTATAACTGTCAAAACAGGCAAATTTAAAGATTTTAAAAGTTATAACTGAGAGATTTTTTATTTTTGGGTTGACTGAAAGATATATCTGTGATAATATGTTTTGTCAGAGAATGGAGGCATGCATGATCAAAAGGACAGACTTGCTCAATAAAATTAGTGGTTTTATTGATAAAGACATTATTAAAGTACTTACCGGTCTCAGGCGGTGCGGCAAATCCGTTTTTCTTTCTCAGATTCAGGAAATGCTTTTAGAGCGAGGGGTTGATCCTGAAAATATTATTTCCTTTAACTTTGAGGATATGTCAAACGACCATCTTCTTGATGCTGTGTCCCTTCACAAAGAGGTTAAAAAGAGGGTGTCGGGGAAAAAAGGAAAAATTTACCTGTTCTTTGATGAAATACAGGAAGTAAATGAGTGGGAAAGATGTGTCAATTCTTTCAGAGTTGAATTTGATTCAGATATTTATGTTACCGGCTCAAATGCAAAACTTCTTTCAGGCGAACTTGCCACTCTTTTGACCGGCAGGTATATTGAAATAAAAGTTTATCCTTTTTCATTTTCAGAATTCATTGAAATTTCATCTCCTGTTTTAAAAAACTTTTCTAAATCAGAATTGTTCAGGAAATATATTGTTTCCGGAGGCATGCCTTTTCTCTCAAACCTTGAATTTGAAAAAGAAATTTCTTTTCAGTATCTCTCGGATGTTTTCAACTCTGTTCTTTTAAAGGATGTTGTAAAAAGAAACAAAATCAGAGATGTAGATCTTCTTGGGAGAATTGTGCAGTTTGTCCTTGCAAACATTGGTAATACCTTTTCTTCGACCAGCATCTCCAAATATTTTAAAAGTGAAAAACGGACTGTGGCTCCGGAGACTATCCTCAACTACATAAAAGCATGTGAAGAGGCTTTTCTTTTTCACAAAGTTCTAAGAGAAGATATACTTGGAAAAAAAATCCTCCAGATCAGTGAAAAGTATTTTGTTGCAGACCACGGCATCAGAGAATCGGTTTATGGAAATAATGAAAAAGATATCAATCTTATACTTGAAAACATTGTTTTTTTTGAGATGTTGAGAAGGGGTTATAAAATTAACATAGGCAAGGTCAATAACGAAGAAATTGATTTTGTTTGCAGGAAACACAACGAAACTGTATATATTCAGGTTGCCTATCTTTTATCAAGCGAGGAAACAATAAAAAGAGAGTTCGGTGTATTGAATAAAGTTCCGGACAATTATCCAAAGTTGGTACTTTCGATGGATCAATTTGATTTCAGCCGCAATGGGATAAAACATATTTATATACCCGACTTTTTAACCGACAATAAATTTTAAAAAGGAGCATTATGATGAAAAAGCCGATCAAAAAATTTCTTTTCAAAGCAGATAACGATTCAAACTGGGGATTGCTTTTACTGAGGTTGTTCACCGGATTTGCAATGATGACTCACGGCTACGGGAAACTGTTTAACAACCTTGAAGGTTTTTCTGAATTTGTAGCTGAAATAGGATTCCCGTTCCCCATGTTTTTTGGTTTTATGGCAGGGTTTACCGAATTTTTCGGGGCACTTTTTCTTGCACTCGGTTTTATGACCAGAGTGTTTGGCTCACTGCTTGCATTTACCATGTTTGTTGCCGCATTCATTGCACTTGCAGGAGACCCCTTTTCAAGCAGAGAACTTGCACTTTTTTATATGGTCGCATCAATATTTTTCATTTCAAAAGGTGCCGGAAAATATTCAATAGACTTTCTTATTGGTAAAGGCAAATAGGATATATGCCCTGCTTCTGGCAATATATAAAGTGTTCCTACAACATAATATCTTTTGTCTGAAAAATCTTCTTTTCAGGATATTCAAAATCTAAAAGATATTTCCATGCCGGAACAATTTCAACGGTTTTGTCTTCAACTACTAAAACATCTGATTCATTCATAGTAACAAGTGTCCCTTTTTTCTCTTTGATCTCGTCCATAGCTTCTATGATCGCAGAAACTTCTCTTTTTCTTGTTTTTTCATCGTTAAGATCGAAGGAAACTTGAACAAGATTTTTATTACCTTTTTTGTCTATCCAGCAAAAGTCAACTTCTTTTCCGGAGCCTGTTTTATAGTAATAAATTTCGCTTGAACCTCTTCTAATGGTCGAAAATACAAGATTTTCAAGAAGGTATCCTTTTTTTTCGGTAACATTCGGATCAACTGAATCAACCATGCTGTGGTCAACACAATATATTTTTTTCAAGTTTACATTTCTTTTAGCAAAAGACCTGTCGAATATCTGGACAGAAAAAAGAAAATAACAGTCTTCAAACCATCCTAAAGCCGTTGAAACAAAATCTTTTGTTGTTTTATACCCTATTGACCGCAAATATTCATAAAGACGGTTTATTGAATAAAGCGATGAAACGGAAGTCAAAAGACGGTTGGCAAGATTTATTACTGCCTGAGGATTTGAAACATTGAATCTTTCTACAACATCATGAAAAATTATGGTTCTGAAATACTCCTGATGAACTCCTATCCTTTCATTTCGAGTAAGGTTAAGAATTTCAGGAAACCCCCCTTTTTCAAAGTATTCTTCAAATGCTTTGGCGAGAATCATTTTTTCCTTCGTCGTTGTATTTTCAGCAGGTATTTTTTTATAAGAAAGGAATTCCCTGAAAGAAAAAGGGAAAAGTTCGTATGAAAGTGACCTTCCTCTCATTTGTGTCGCAATTTCAGTAGAAAGCATTTTCGCAGAAGAACCGGTTATGTAAACCTCACACAGCTCCGTACGCAAAATTCTTTCAACAAACATTTCCCAGTTTGGAATTTCCTGAATTTCATCGAAAAAACAGTATATTTTTTCAGCACCTTTTTTTTCCGGAAAAAGAGAAAAATAAACATCCGTGACCAATGACGGACCAGTTTTCCTAAGCTCCATAACGCGATCATCAAAAAAATTCATAAAAAGAATATTTTCTCTTTTGACACCCTCTGATATCAAATCAGACATTATCTGTGTCATCAAGGTTGATTTTCCACACCTTCTGACGCCTATGCAGATGGCAGCCTTTTTTTCAATTCTGTAAAAATCAAAATCTCTTCTTACAAAACTTTCTAAATCCTGCCTCTGGAAATCAAGAATCATCTGTTTTATAATCTCTTTAACCATACCTGCCTCCTTAAGTGGAAGTTATTTTGCACCACTTTTTCCAAAAAGTGGTTGGTTTTTTATACCACTTTCAGACATAATTGGCAAGTTTTCTGAACCACTTTTTGAAATTTTGTCCTTTTTTCAGAAAATTTCTATATCTCAGCCTTAACTTTACCGGCGAATTTTGAGAACTCTTTTTTCAGGTTTTCTTCATCAATTGTGAGTATTTTTCCCTGATGAACAACTTTTTTTCCATTTACAAAAACTGATTCGATGTCTGAAAATGATGATGAATAAAGGATGGAGGCAGCCGGGTCATAGACAGGATACATTTCAGGAGTGTCTGTTTTCATAAGCACAAGGTCAGCTTTTGCCCCTTCTTCTATAACTCCGAATCCTCTTCCAAGCGGTTTTCCTGCATTTGTAGTTACCGCTTTAAGTGCATCGAGCGATTTGAAGACAGTCGGATCTTTTTTTGCCA
>SLGQ01000181.1 GCA_007136595.1 Candidatus Sumerlaeota bacterium
GAGAAGGACACAAAACGAACTCGGGACTTAAAGCGGTTGAAGAAGCATACCAGAGGGGAGAAAATGATGAATTTGTAAAGCCGACAGTCATTGTTGATGAAAATGGAGAGCCGAAAGGTTTAATGAATGACGGTGATGCAGCACTCTTTTTTAACTTCAGATCGGACAGAGCAAGAGAGCTTTCTGTGGCACTTACTTTTGATGATTTTGATAGTTTTGAAAGAAAGAAGAAAGTTCAGTTCTGCATATACTCAACAATGACAAGATATAGAGCTGACTTCCCATTTCCGGTTCTTTTTGACCAGGAAAAACTGGTAAATATTCTGGGTGAAATTGCTTCGAAAAATAAAAAGACTCAACTTCGAATCGCAGAAACCGAGAAATATGCCCATGTAACATTCTTTTTCAATGGTGGAAAAGAAAGTGTGTTCGAAGGTGAAGAACGGATCTTGGTGCCATCTCCAAAGGTGGAAACTTATGATCTCAAACCTGAAATGAGTGCTTATGAAGTGACAGAAAAACTGCTTGAAAATATCGAAAAATATGATCTCGTGATCCTTAACTTTGCCAACCCCGATATGGTTGGACACACTGGTATTCTTGATGCCGCAATAAAGGCAATTGAAGCAGTTGATGAGTGTGTCGGTAAAATTCTCAAAAAAGTTGATGAGGAAAACAGAGTGCTCATTCTTACCGCAGATCATGGCAACAGTGAGCAGATGTTTGATGAGACAACCAATTCCCCTCACACAGCACACACAACCGGCAAAGTTCCCTTCATTATATATAATTGTCCGCTTAACACCCCGTTAAAACAGGGTATACTTGCCGATATCGCCCCAACCATCCTTAAAATAATGAACATAGAAATCCCAAAAGAAATGACAGGAAAAGTTCTCTTCTGAACAGGTAAAAAAACTTTGCTGTATTTATTGTTTTTTGTTGCAGTTTAAAGTATGTTCTGTTGTTTATTGTGAGCGTTGATAGTGGAGACAGGGTTTGAAAAGCAATATAATTTTTTCTGAGAGATGTTATGTATGCGGTGCATTTCTTGAAAAAGGGTCAAGTTTCTGTGGTTTGTGTGGCAACTCTTTGAACAGGGGAACTGCGTGTCCTGAATGTAGTAATGAAATTGCCGATGTATATTCTTATTGTAATTTCTGCGGCTGCCAAATAAGTGAAAAGAAATATGATAAGCCACGGAATTATCCTCTTGAAAGAAGAGAAAAAATAAGGGAAAAAGAAGATACAGTAAACGAAAAGAGAAGTTTTGAGCCTGAACAAGTTGAAACATTTAAATCTGCAACCCCGTCAGAATTAAGAGAAGAAAGAAGACTGGTAACTGTCCTTTTTGCAGATGTTTCAGGGTTTACAAGTATGAGCGAAAACCTTGATGCGGAAGATGTAAAGGACACGATCAACTCTCTTTTTCAAATTCTTTCAAACATAATCATAAGAGAAGGCGGCACGATAGATAAATATATCGGGGACTGCATTATGGCACTCTTCGGTGCTCCGGTTTCGCATGGTGATGATGCCGCCAGAGCAGTAAAAGCTGCACTTAAAATGCAGAAAGCTCTGGATCGTTTTGCTCAGGAAAACGAGAAAAGACTTGGAGTTGTTCTGAAAATGAGAATAGGTATCAATTCCGGGTTTGCACTTGCAGGTTATATTGGCGGCAAAGACAATCAGGAATATACAGTAATGGGTGATACTGTAAATCTTGCCAGTAGAATGGAAAGTACCGGAGTTCCCGGTAACATCCAAATAAGTGAATACACAAAAAGTTTGATAGGTGACGGGTTTGTTCTTAAACAAGTGGGCGATATCAAAGTAAAGGGAAAAGTTGATCCGGTAAAAGCTTACTTTGTTGTTGATGAAAAGAAAGCTCATCAGGAATCTGTCGGCATGGCATTTATGGGAAGGGAAATTACTTTTATCGGAAGAGAACGGGAAACAAATCAACTTCAGGTAATTCTTTCAGAGGTTTTTGAAGAAGGTGTTCCAAAACTTGTTGTTGTTGAAGGGAAACGGGGCATAGGAAAATCTTCATTGGTGAACCGTTTCATTTCCGATCTTTCATCCACTTTTGTTTTTCATGGAAGAGCACTTAAATCAAATGCTTCTGAACCGTTTGCTCCCATAATAAAAGCTTTCAGATCATTTTTTAAGTCAATAAAAGAAAGTGAAGAAGGTGAGATATTCTCCTACATTTTTAACGAAAACATCATTGATAAAGAAATAGAAAAGTTACCACAGGAAATATTTAGAAATCTCATTTCAGGCGACAGCTTATCAGTTGACTATGAAAATGATAAAAACGCCATTTCTTTGCGTAACTATATGAAAACTCTCTTTTTAAGTGTTTTATCGAGAATAAGCAGAAAAAGACCTGTGGTACTGCTTGTTTCCGATGCTCACCTGATGGATTCGGCTACAAAAGAATTTCTTGAATTTGCAGTGACACAGAAAAGTGACTCCAACAGGATGTTACTTATTGCTGAAGTGCAAAGCAATCCTGATCGTCCGGCACCATTGTTCTCTTTCAGTCAGCAGATAGAACACATTAAAATAAAAGAGTTTTCAGAACAGGAACAGATTCTTCTTATCAAAGAAATATTGAATAGTGAAAAGCAGATACCGGACTGGTTTACAAACTGGATATTTACAAACTTCAGCGGCAATCCGCTTTTTATAACTGAATTTATTAAGTCTTTGATTTCACTTGGCGTAATTGTTAAACATCCGGAAGAGAATGAATGGATCGTTCCTGATGCGAAACCTGACAAGATCGATCTGCCTCCGACCATCCATAACGCAATGCAGGCATCGATGGACATTCTTTCAAATGAAGAAAAGAGTGTTTTTCAGGCAGCTGCTGCTATCGGGTTCAATTTCTGGGACAGTGTTGTTCACTATGTTCTTGATAGAGAAATGACAATGGATAGTGTATCAATGACTCTTGATTCTTTGAGGACGAAAGGTTTGATAAAAAGAAGGTTCAATTCTTTGTTGTCCGATAATTTGGAATTCCGTTTTGTGAATGAAACTCTTTACAGGGTGGCTTGTGATATAATTCCGAGAAAAAAGAAAAAAACAATGAACAAAAGATCTGCAGAGTGCCTTGTTAAAGCAGGGTTGGATAAAACCCGTCCCATAATGATCGCTCAATATTTTGAAGCATCCGGAGAGTATGGAAAGGCTGTGCATTATTTTGTTTCAGGTGCACAGAATCTTTATGAAAAGCATTCTCTTGTTGAAACAGAACAAATCCTTTCGAACACGGAAAAACTTTTTGATATTATGGAGCCGGGTGAAATATCCTGTGATGTTCATGCAAAAACAGGTATTTTGAGGGCACAGTTGCTTCGTTCTTCGGGGAATTATGAAAAGGCTTTTGAAAAACTTGAAGAAGTTGAAAAGATCCTTCCCACTCAGGCTGATGAAAATGAAAACAGTGACCGGGACTCGGTTTCTCTGAAATTCAGAGTTCTTAAAATTAAAGGATTGATAGAGGAGCAGAGGGGTGAGTTTTTAAACGCACTTGACAACTATGAAAAAGGACTTTCTTTAATTGAAAATGAGGAAGGTGTTGACGCTTCACTTATCTATGACATCAGAGCTTCACGGAACGGTGTTCTTATCAAATTGAAGCAGGTTGATGAAGCGGAAAAAGATACTCTCGAACTCACCGGCGGTATTAAGGCGGAAACAATTGATAACCCTCAGCTTGCAAATGCGGTTGCAAGGCACTATGACAACCTCATAAATATATTTTTAAGAAAAAATGATCCCGGCAGTGCGGAGCCTTTTGCTAAAATTTCTCTTGAACTTCGCAAAAAAGGTGGTAATCCAAGACTGATCGGGATCAGTGAAAATAATATTGCTGCAGTTCAGACTATGCAGAACAGGTGGCAGGAGGCTGCCGAAGCATTCCTGAATGGTTTAAAACAACGGGAAAGGTATAGTGATCCTTTTGATATATCGGTTTCCTGTCTCAATCTTTCAGAGAGTTACTTTAACCTTGGTGATGTTGAAAACGCACGGTTGTACTTTGAAAAAGCCGGATCTGTCATAAAAGAGTTTAACATAGGATTAACAGAGGAGTTGTCAACACTGGAGAATATGATAAGGGGGAATGGTGATGAGTCTTAAATGTACGGGCTTTTTAGCTGCTGTTTTATTTTGTTTTTTTATTTCAATATCTTGCGGAGATGACAGCGGCAAAGATAAAATAAAAGGAAATTATGATCTGCCGACTGTTTGTAAAGATACCTGCAACGAAGTTTTTACCGTTTCTGAACTTGAAAACGAGCTTAAAAACGGAACTTCCGCTTGTGTTTGTGTCAAAGCCGGTACTTACGAAGGTTCGTTTGTCATAGAGCGTTCAGTTGCAGTCATTGGAGAAAGCGGAGAAAATACCGTTATTGCAATAGATGGAGATACTACCGTTGCTATCAAAAGTGATGATGTAATTTTACAGAGTCTTACGATAAAAACTTCCGGCAAAAATTTCAGCGGTATTTTAGCTGACAACATCAAAAATCTTGAGATGAACGATCTTCTTGTCGAAGCAACGGACGGCACAGGCATCACAATTGAAAATTCTGAGGGAATAGTGGTTCAAAACGGGATCGTAGTCCAAAACGGCATAGTTGTTCAAAATGGTATTTTCGATCAGTCAGGTCAGGGTAGCGGAATAAAAGTTTCAGATTCAAAAGATGTTGCCGTTTCGGGTGGCTCTGTTTCCGTAAATGGAGGCAAAAGTGCGATGGAATTTAATAATACCACTGGAATAGTTGTCCAAAACGGTATCGTTGTTCAAAACGGAATAATAGTGCAAAACGGTATTTTGTTGAACAGTGGTGATGAAACCGGTTTCAGATCTGATACAGAAAGCCCTCCTTTCTCTTTCGGATTGGTTTTTAATGGTTGCAGTGATGGGGTAATAGAGGATGTGTCTCTTATAAACAACGGTGTGGAGGGCAACAATTCAAATTCATGGTCTCTTATTGCGATGGACAGTAAATCAGTGTCAATTCATAACGCTTCTTTTGATGGTACAGGCAGTTCTAACTCCACAGCGATCTATTCTTCAAACTCTTCGTTGTTTCTTGAAAATACAGATGTGTCGAAATATACAAAAGATGGTGTAGTTTTGAAAAACAACAGTGAAATATCAATTTCAGGAGGCAGGATTTTTTCTGTAAGCAGCGATTCCGCAGCAATTTATGCTGACGACTCTTCAGTCAGTCTGGATTCCGACCTTGAAATAACAGACATAGAAAACTCAACCGATCCTACCGGCGGAAGAGGTATTGCCCTTATAAATAATTCAATAATTTCTGCAAAAGATATCAAAGTGTCAAACTGCAGATCAACCGGGATCATTTTTGACAATTCTTTTGGAGAAATTTCGGGTTCTGTTATATCGGGAAACAGATATACAGGAATATGGATACAGAATGCCGTCGGGTCTGCCGAAAAAAATATCAATATCAATGACTCTGATATCTCAGATAATTCCGGAGTAGGTATTTTTATAATCGATTCAGCGGCAATTGAAATAAAAGATACAGATATCAGAGGTAGTTCCCTGAAAGAATGGAATGAGCAGAAGGTGGGTGACGGAATAGTATTTCTCGGAAGAGCTATCAGAGATACCAAAGATGCCCTCTTTCTTGAAAATATTGTTTTTGATGGGAATGGAAGAGCCGGTGCAATATTTGATGGAAAGAGTAATGCTGAAACGGAACTTGCCGGAATAACTGCTGTCAACCTCAGTGTTATTGATTCCAGTGGAGAATCAGAGGGCAAATACGGAATAGTTGTTCAAAACGGAAAAAGACCTGAAACTCTTGATGATGCTGTTACTTCAAATGTTTTTCAGCAAAACGATTCTGATTTTTCAGGCTCTCTAGTTATAATAGATGAAACTCAGCAGTTAAATTAGTAGTTTGTCTAAAATAAATACGAACCAAATTGTAAAAGAGGTTTAAATGAGTTATCTGAAAACTTTTTTCTTGATCTGTCTTATACTTTTTTGTGCCGCATGTTCAGAAAAAAAAGATCCCGGAATTGATGACGAAGCAATCGTAGATACAGATGCTGTAAGTGATGATGAAGTGACAGATGATGATCTGCTGAAGTATGGACCTGAACCTCCTGACTGGGGCGAATGTACCGGCATTTGGGAGCAGAAGGAACAGTTCAATGAAGAAACCGGCCGGCTTGAAGCAAGATGGTGTGAGCCGCCTGAAAACTGGAGACCTGCCGCTCCTCCTGACTGGGGCGATTGTCCCGAAGGGTGGGAAGAGAAAACTGATAAAGATGAAGAAGGCAATCTTCTTGCAAAATACTGTGAACCGGTACTTCCTCCGGATGGAACTGAGTGTGAGCCGGGATATTTCACAATGTTCGGTTCAACTGAATGTCAACCGATAGGAGATCCCTGTCCTGAAGGGGAATTTGCAGAAATACCAAATGATGCAGGCACTGAGATCATCTATGTTTCAGAAGGTCAATCAATTCAGGATGCGATCGATAATGCAAAAGACGGTGCTGTCATAGCGATAGGGAAGGGGACATTTGATGAGTTTATAACGATCAATGACAGAAATATCACTCTATGGGGAGCATGTGTGGAAGAAACTACCATCAAATCCTCAATTACGGGAGAATCCCATTTTGACGGAATAATAAATGTAGTAAGCCAAGATGCCACAAAGAAAGTAACAGTGAAAAACCTCACCGTTACAGGTCGCCGTACCGGTATTTATATAGGTGGTTCGTCAAATGCGGTTCTTGAAAAACTTGCAGTCCATAAGGCAGTCGGTTATGGAATTTTTGCTTTCAGTGAAAAAAGAGCGAATATTGAAATCTCTAATGTTTCCGTTAAAGAAACTCTCTCAAGAGAAGAAGACAGCACCAGAGGAATAGGGATCATAATAAGAGACAATATCAATGCAAAGATGAACAGGGTGTCTGTTGAGAAAAATAGAATGGTTGGAATTGTGGCAGTTTCTTTTTCATCCGCGACACAAGTTAAGATCGAAGGAAAAGATATTGTTGTAAAAAACACTATGCCCAGAGAAAGCGACAACAACTGGGGGCGGGGTTTTTTGCTGGAAGACAATGTTGAAGCAAACTTTGAAAATGTTCTAATTGAAAAAAGCAGGCAGACAGGACTTTCTCTTATATCATCAACGCCCGGCACAAAAGTTGTTTTTGAAGCCTCCCGGTTGATAATAAGGGATACTTCCTCCCAAGAATCTGATAAACAGTACGGTTCCGGAATTGAAATACAGAACAATGTTGAAGCATCTCTATCCAAAATAATTGTTGAAAGAAATAGAAATTATGGTATTTCTGCAGGAACATTCGATAATTCTTCCATTTTAAAGCTTGATATTACAGATGGTGTAATAAGGGGTACAGAGTCTCAGGAAAGTGACAAAAATAACGGAAGTGGA